>JBFEIF010000077.1:0-10993 GCA_041553795.1 Sulfurimonadaceae bacterium | reverse complement strand
TTAGAAGGGCGTTGCTCTATCCAGCTGAGCTAAGAGCGCACATTAAGGTGGTGCGCCCGACAGGATTCGAACCTGTAACCAACGGATTCGAAGTCCGTTACTCTATCCAGTTGAGCCACGGGCGCGTACTGTTATAAAAGTAGACAAATCAAAAAACTCTATAAATTGATAGAGAGCTTTCAGCTAAGCCGATTTTCAATATTTTAAATTTAAATGGGGTGGGATGCGGGGCTCGAACCCGTGACCCCCGGCACCACAAACCAGTGCTCTAACCAACTGAGCTAATCCCACCATAAAGTATAAAAGTTAAATATTGAAATAGTTATTTTTTAAAAAAAAGAACAAAAAAAAGTGGTCGGGGCGAAAGGACTCGAACCTTCGACCCCCTGGTCCCAAACCAGGTACTCTAACCATACTGAGCTACGCCCCGACACTGTTCAACAATATAAATTGATGAGGGCGAAATTATATACAAAAGGCCATGCAATGTCAATAGTAATTTCAAGAAAAAAAGAAAGAAGTTTAAAATCAATTCTTTTTAACATGCATTGAGTATAATCTTACCTAATCAAATGTTATGAAAGAAGACTATTTATGAAGATCGCACGTTTTTCACGCTTGGGTTTTATCTTGGCTGCAGCAGGCTCTGCAGTAGGCCTGGGAAACATCTGGAAGTTCCCTTACATCACCGGTGAATATGGAGGAGGCGCCTTCGTCCTAGTTTATCTTATAACAGTACTCTTGATAGGTTTTACTGTTATGATAGCGGAGATCTTGATCGGTTATATGGGACGGCTTGATGCAGTAGGATCATTTGAGAAACTTTCTCCATCCAACAAGAGTCGTTGGAAGCTTGCGGGCTTCATGGGTTTTACAGGACTCTTGATCTTGACGTTTTATTCGGTTGTCATTGGATGGATCTTTCATTATATTGCGGTTACTGTGACTAGCCTTCCGTCATCAGTTGCAGAAGCTGAGACGAGTTTTCATACGCTTTTAACGGTTGATATCGGGGCACAGCTTTTTTATCATACGCTTTCTTTTTTGACGATAACCGCGATTGTCATCCGCGGTATTAAAAGCGGAATAGAGAAGGTTAACTACATTCTGATGCCGGTATTGATCCTGATCGTTGCCTTGATGTTCGTCTATGCTGTGAATCTGGATGCTTTTACACAGGCGTGGGATTTTATGTTTGCAGCAGACTGGTCAAAGATAAGTTCAGAAGCTCTGGTAACGGCTGTCGGCCATGCTTTTTTTACGCTCTCCTTGGGTATGGCTTCGATTCTGACGTATTCGGCTTCTTTGCCCAAAGAGGTGGACTTAAAGAAGACAGCACTGATCATCGTAGGTCTTGATACGGGTATAGCGCTGCTTGCAGGTCTGATGCTGTTTACTTTTTTATTTCAATACGGAGCAGAGGCTGCAAAGGGCCCCGGGCTTGTTTTCATCTCCTTGCCGGCAGTCTTTTATGAGATGGGCAGTACCGGTACTTTTCTGGCACTTATCTTTTTTATCGGTCTGGCCTTTGCCGGTCTGACGTCAGCAGTCTCTTTGCTTGAACCGATGGTCCAGTATCTGATCGACAGGTTTAACTATTCCCGTATGAAAGCTACCTTTGCGGGAGGATCGTTTTTTTATCTCATCGGGATCTTCGCTCTTTTGGCAAACAGCCAGGAGTTTGGGATGTACCTTACCTTTGGGAGTAAGAACCTTTTTGATTGGCTGGACTATGTCACGGCTTCTATACTCCTTCCTTTGGGCGGACTGCTTATGTCTGTGTTTGTAGGATATGTAATGCCAAGAAGCCAGATCAGAGCTGCTCTGAAAGGTTCGATGTCAGATGCGCTTTTTTCTTTTTGGTATGCATGCCTTCGCTATATTGTCCCGCCGGCATTGATAATAGTCATGATAAACCTTGTGGGTACTGTCCCCTCGGACGATATTCTTCCAATGTTCATCATTGCCTATACACTGACAGCGCTGATCGGGTATGGAAACTATATCAAGGGTCGGGGCAAACAGTAAATCTGTGCTAGAATAAAGCACTTACAATCAAGGATGCGGATGATGAAGATTCAATCAGTTTTAGGCAGTGTCGCCTTGGGTACCTTACTTTTGTTCAACGGGTGTGCAAGCAAACCTGTTTATCAGGAACAAACAGGCTTTTTAAATGACTATGAGACATTGTTGTTTGCTAGCAGTCTAGATAGCAAGATCGTACGATCATATTCGCAGCAGGATCTGAAAAAATTTGAGAAAATAGCAGTGGCCTCAGTCAGGGTGATTCCTGCGATACCGCCTGAAGAGCAGACGGACGCCCAGAAAGAGCTGTACAGGAGAATGACAGACTACCTTACAGAGGGATTGAAAAAAGAGCTAAGCGAGGCAGAGGGACTTGAATTGGTTCAGAACCCATCATCGCAGACACTGGACATTGAGGTCGCGGTCTCTGCAGTTGAAGTCCATTTGAATGATGCAAAATGGAACCAGTTCTCCAAAACAGCTTTGGGGCTCAACGTAGTGAGTTACGGGGTCTATATGGATGAAGCTGTAAGAATACTTATAGAGATGCGCTTATCCAAGGAGAAAAAACTTCAGGCACAATCGATGCAGATCATGAAAGACAATGTCATACGTATAGAAGAGAACGTTCTGGAGTTTAATGCTGTAAAGCCGGCTTTGGATGCCTGGTTAAAAGAGGTGAATACAGAGCTGGAATCTATTCGTGCAAGCTCTGCTGAATAAGACTGAAGAAGAGCTATACTCTTCGTTTCAGATAGCTTAGAACTGGATCATCCCGTCAACTGGGGATGATGCAGTTGCATATGGGCGTTTTACTAAAGAAACGCCTGTACCTTAAAATACAGGAACTTTTTCTAGAACTGAATCATACCATCTACGGGTGAACTAGCTGTAGCATAAGGGCGTTTTGGAATTCTTCCTGAGAGGTAAGACATACGTCCAGCCATGACAGCATGCTTCATCGCCTCTGCCATGATCATCGGGTTTTGTGCCTGTGCGATCGCCGTGTTCGTCAATACACCATCCGCTCCAAGTTCCATCGCATAAGCCGTATCCGAAGCACAGCCTATCCCTGCGTCAACGATTACCGGGACATTGATGGCTTCGCGTACGAATACGATGTTGTAAGGGTTTTGTACGCCCAGTCCTGAACCGATTGGAGCAGCTAGAGGCATGACAGCTGCTGCACCGGCACTTTCAAGACGCTTTGCCATGATCGGATCATCCGAAGTGTAGGCCATGATAGTAAACCCTTCTTTTGCTAGGACTTCACATGCTTTGATTGTCTCAAGGACATCCGGGTAGAGAGTCTTTTCAGTATCACCGATGACTTCAAGTTTGATAAGGTCGATCCCTGTCGCTTCGCGAGTCAAACGAAAAAGCGTGATCGCTTCTTCGGCTGTCGTACATCCTGCCGAGTTTGGAAGGAACTTGACGTTGGTTCCTTTGAAAGTGTCTCGAAGGTTCTCTTTGTTCGGGTCCGTGATATTAAGACGGCGTACGGCGACTGTGATCAGTTCAGAACCTGATGCCAGTGTTGCTGCCTTAGTTGTTTCAAAATCTGCATACTTGCCGCTTCCAACGATAAGACGGCTTCCTAGCTCATATTTTCCGATTTTTAAGATATTATCCATTGAATATTTTCCTGCTTCTGTATTTTGATGTATTAGCATACAGTTTTACTCTATGCAAAGCACAGTATATCTGTGCATAATGAAATGAGCTGAGCCCATTTGGCGTAATTTGAAGTGATTTATAACACAGACAATCTAATAGCTTATTTAAGTATATTGATTACAGTCCGAGGTAGAAGTTCATATTCAAGTAAGTGGATCCTGTTTTTATAGGACTCGAAACTCTCGCCTTCGATACGATGCAGTTCCTGTTGGGCGATCACTGCACCGCTGTCAAGTTCTTCACTGACCCAATGGACTGAAACACCTGCAGCTTGGCTTGGATCCTCAAAACTTTGTTCGATAGCTTTTGCCCCTTTAAAGAGCGGAAGCATGGACGGATGAAGGTTGATGGCTTTGACATTGCGGGTAAAGACCGGGGTAAGGATACGCATGAACCCGGCCAAGACGACGAGGTCAGGCTTATAGTAGTCAATCCGGTTGACGAGTTCTTGGTCAAAATCTTCTCTGGAGTCATACTCTTTATGGTCTATGATACTCAGCGGTATATTATAGGGTTTAAGCTTTTCGATCCCCTTGGCATCTTTTTTATTGGTGATCGCCGCCGCGACTTCTATAGCGTCCTCTCCTTCGAGCTCTTTGATGATGCGGATCATATTATTACCTTCCCCGCTGAAGAGGATCACGATCTTTTTATGCATCGGCATGGAATAGCTCCGTATCTTGGATTTGAGTCTTGATCATAAGTGGCATAGTCCTTCTATAATATCTTCAGGAAGAAGTGAATAAGAGTTCTTCTTGACGGTTTTGGCGCTGAATGTCTGGGCCAGTGAAGCTTGGATAGCTGCTTCCAAGGAGGTGTACCCCTGGGCCAGTAAGGCACCGCAGAGTCCTGAAAGTATATCACCGCTTCCGCCTTTGGCCAGTACGGGACTACCATGCGGATTGATATAATAGGTATTGTTTTGAGCGATGATAGTGTTGGCACCTTTTAATACGAGAACGATATTCGGATAGGTCTTTGAAAAGAGTTCGGCATAGTAAAAACGTTTATCTTGAAGTTCCTGGACCGAGATATCGGCAAGACCACAGGTTTTTAGGATATGCGTAAACTCTTTAGGGTGGGGCGTGATGATGATATCTCTGTGAAGCAGATCATAGAAGATAGAGTGATAGAAGATATCGGCATCCAGGACAAGCGGAATATCATGAGCAAAGACTCGCGAGAGGCGCTCTCTTTGAAAGTTTCTGCCAAGGCCCATGCCGCAGGCGACAGCCGTCGTACTTTGGGGAAGATTATCATCCTGCATCAACGCATAAGGCAAAGCGGTGATATTATCTCCGACTAGGATGACAAGTCCGCAGCCATAATGCAGAGCAGACAAGGCTGCTATGATGGCAGCGCCTTCTTTCTTGCCATGCAAAAGCGCTAAGTGTCCGAAACTGCCCTTGTGAGTGTTCTTCTTATGTCTAAACGGAGGCTTCAGATCGTCTTTGTCCAGCACTCTCCAGTTTGTCTCTGTCTCATAGACACTCTTGTGAACACCAAGGTCTATCTGACGAATAGTCCCGACGTTCTCTTTTGCCTTGTCCGAGAAGAGCCCCCGCTTAAGTGCTCCCATGCTCAAAGTCACATCCGCGACAAAAGCATGCTTGTACAGGTACCCGTCCTTGTTAAGACCCGAAGGCATGTCACAGGCGATCTTCATACCCTCGAAAAGGTTAAGCTGCTCAAGAAGGGCTGAACTCTCCTGATCCATCTCGCGGTTCAGACCGGATCCGAAAAGCGCATCGACGATGATATCTGCTTCCTCAATTATCGTGACAGCTTGGACTCCGATAGCAGTCGCTCGCTGCAGTTGAAGCTGACCGATCTGTGTCGAAGGCGGCTTGTGAAGATAGAGTCTTACATCATAATGTCTATACAAAAGGCGCGCCAGTGCGATGCCGTCAGCACCGTTGTTACCTGGACCACATACGATCAAGACGGAAGAAGACTTCTTTGCCTCTGACCTGATATACTGAGCTATACCGTTGGCGGCATGTTCCATCAGTATCTCTTCGCTGAGGTAGAAGCTTTTATAACAGCGTTTATCGAGGGAATCGACTTCATAAAAAAGATTCTGCATACTTGGCCTTCTTCAATTTCTTTGTAATTATAACGAAGCTTTGCACAGAAATCTTTTTACTTTGATCAAAAAAATTGAATGTTCTTAAGATTATAGTTTATTTTACTTAAGTATATAAAGATATTATAATGCCGTTTACGAAACCCGATAGTGATAACAAAGGAAATAATATGGCTTTTTCAAAAGAAAAACGCAAAGGAACGATCAGCGGTATCATCTTTGTTGCTCTAGTGGCAGCAGGAGCAACTTATATCGCTGAACTTGCTCCTGTCGCAAAACTAGGAATATCACCGCTTGTCGTTGGTATTGTCATCGGTATCTTCTATGCCAATACGCTGCACAACAACTTCCCGTCCGAATGGGAAAGCGGCATTACTTTCTCAGGAAAGAAGATCTTGCGCTTTGCTATTGTCTTTTACGGATTCAGGATCACATTTCAGCAGATATCTGAAGTGGGGATGCAAGGTTTTATGGTCTCACTGCTGATGCTTTCATCAACGATGATACTGGGAATATGGATCGGACAGAAGGTCTTTAAGATGGACAGAGATACGTCGATGCTTACTGCTTCTGGTGCTTCTGTATGTGGTGCAGCCGCTGTCTTGGCAACGGAACCTGTTTTAAAAGCAGAAGAGCACAAGGCAGCGATCGCTGTTTCTATGGTCGTCCTTTTCGGAACGATCTCGATGTTCTTGTACCCGGTCTTGTATTCGGCGATCATTGAACCGGCTACTGGAATCTTGCACATGTCTCCGTCGACTTTCGGTATCTATGTAGGCGGTACGATTCATGAAGTGGCTCAAGTCGTTGCAGTTCCTGCTTCTGTTCCGGGAGCATCGGAGTCGATGGCAAACACAGCCGTTATCGTCAAGATGACACGGGTCATTATGATCGCACCTATGCTCATCATATTGGGACTTTTTCTTTCATACTCTGCAAAACGTGTCGGTGGTGAGAGCGGAAAGATCAAACTTGTCATTCCGTGGTTCGCGGTATATTTTGTTGGTATGGCCGGATTGAACTCTATCATACATAACTATACGGCAGGTGCGCCTGAAGATATTACAGCGATGATAAAGATGGCTATTAATGATATCAACATTATCGATACTTTCTTATTGACTATGGCAATGACGGCACTGGGAATGGGTACACGTTTTGCCAAGTTCAAAGGCCTGGGTCTGGCACCTGTCTATACAGCAGGGACGATGTTCCTTTGGCTTGTCATAGGTGGATTCTTTATCACACAGTGGGTCGTTGCGACCTTCTAATAAGATAATGGAGGATACATTCCTCTGTTGTCCTTAATTCTTTTTCTTTCCCTCTCTTTTTTACCAATTTTTTTACTTTTTCATGCTACAGTTTTTTTTATGTTTAATTCATCCAAGATCCCAAGCTCAGCTTATACTTATAAAAAGTTTTTCAAACAGATGCAGGCGCTTGTCGCAACGTGGAATCTCACACAGATGCACGAGTATGTGATGTGCAAGAATGAAAAATATATTTGTGTACATGCCGGATTCAATGCTATCTTGGAGAAGTTCAATCACCATAAGACCGAAGACAAAGAACACCCAAAGGGCAGACGGGAGTTTGAGAGTTCAGACAGACCTGAACGCCTAAAGAAAGCTTTTGACCTTGTTATCATCATTAGCCGTCATCCCCGCTCCAATATAAAGACGATGAAAGCCATACAGACTTTTTTAAAGACATATATGGATGTTATCACTGCGTATGACAAAGCTAACTCCACGGAATACAAAAAGAAACTTCTTCAATCATTCAGACTGGGCCTGCTGAATATTGAGAGAAGGATACAGAGAAAAAAACGAATGCAGAGCAGCGGATTCAAAAGACCTGGAGCAGAATAGAAAATGTTAATAAACCTTTCGGATGGACAGAAGACCCAGCACGAATATAAGCGGGAACGCGAAAAAAAGATAGAGTATATGTACAGAGTCATTGCCGGATGGAATAAAAAAGAGATACAGGCTTATGTCTATAATCAGAATAAAGCTTATCCTGTCAGTGATGCAGGTATGGCTGCCGTTTTAGAGTACTTCATCAATACGAATGCCTTTGAGATCGGGCACATGTCAGAAGAACTGAAAAAAGGTTTTGATATCGTCCTGTCAATCTCAAAAAATACGAAGATATATTTCGAGACAGCCGATCTAATCTACAAGTTCATCAAACATTTCGAAGAGGTAATCCGCTACTACGACCGGCAGTCTGCTCAGACTTATTATCACAAACTGATCCAGGGGTATGAAAGAAGTGTCGAGATGGTAAAGAAAAAACTTGAGATTGAAAAAGAGATGAGTGTTAAGTACAGATAGCCGCTTTTATCATCGTCTTCGGTAGGAGAAGGCTTCGAGGAGATGCTCTTTTTGTATTAATGCAGACCCTTCCAGATCGGAGATACTCCTTGCTACCTTTAATATCTTGTTGACTGCACGAAAACTAAGACCGAACTGTTCTCCTGCTATGCGCATCAGCTCAAGCAGCTCGTCATTGAGTACGCAGAACTTCTGTATGTCCTTGTCTTCAAGCTTTCCGTTGGGCAATCTTTGTTTGCGCTTGTCTTTTAGTCTCAAAGCCGATAATACGCTTTTATGCATCTGTTTGGATGACAGGCTTGCCTTATCATCGCTGTTTGTCGGCTGCATTTGAACAGAGATGTCAATGCGGTCAAGAAAAGGTTCGGAAAGACGGTTTTGATAGCGTCTGACTTCGAGATCGGTACACCTGCAGGATTTTAGGGTGTGATAAAGATTCCCGCAAGGACATGGGTTCATCGCCGCGACAAACATGATATCCGTAGGATACTCGATCTTGGTATTGACTCGGGAGATCATGATCCGTCTGTCTTCAAGCGGTTCACGCAGGGCCTCCAGGACATTCTTTGAGAAATGGGGAAGTTCATCAAAAAAGAGAACACCGCCATGTGCCAGACCGACTTCTCCTATTTTAGAATTGATGGAACCACCTCCGAAGATACTTGCCGGTGTAGAGGTGTGGTGAGGGTGCCTAAAGGGTCGTAACGGTGCAAAATCGGGTTCGATCCCTTCCAAAGCATTCAGTTTTGCATTTTCAAGTATCTCGTTCATATGCAAAGGCGGGAGTATATAGACAAGGCGTTTTGCGATCATGCTTTTGCCACAGCCCGGACTTCCTTCTAAAAGAATATTATGCATACCGGTCGCAGCGATGAGTGCAGCACGCTTTGCATTCTCCTGGCCTTTGATCTGGGAAAAATCAAGAGGATAGACAGCCTGATAATAGAGTCTGTCTGTACCTGTCTGTACAAAAGGATGTTCAAAGGTACTGACACTGATAGGGAGCCTTTGTTCCTGTGGTGTTGTGAAAAACTTTATACTGTCATCAAGTGTATTGACTCCGTAAAACTCTGCATTGGGGATACACGAAAGCTTTTCAAGTGCCGAGACTGGTACAAGGGCTCTTTTTAATTCGCCTGATTGGACCAGAGACAAGATAAGTGCGAATAGAGAAGAGGTCTCTTTTACTTCTCCGTCAAGCCCAAGTTCTCCAAAGATATAGTAGTCTTCAAGGTCAAGCTCTTTGTTTTGCAAAGCTATTAAGAGCGCTCCGCAAAGATCGAAATGGGTCCCTTCTTTTTTCAGATCTGATGGTGACAGGTTTATTGTAATACGCATAGGCGGGAAAGTGTAGCCATTGGCATACAAGGCAGACTTTATTCTTTCTTTTGACTCTTGTATCGATGCGTTTCCCAATCCAACGATGGAAAATGAGGGCAGACCCTTGGAAAAGCTTGTCTCTACAGTGACGGTTTTGGCATGGATGCCTTCGAAACTTCCGGAATATACTTTTTTCATGATATATTGTAAGAAAACCATACAAAATTTTAGAGTTGCTATAAGATTTATGAATACAATTTAAGTTTCAAAGATAAAATATACCACCAAATTAGATTATATTTATGAGAAAGTTCGAGAGCAAGGGAGGAAAGAGAAAATACAACTTATTAAGAACAATAAATAATATTTTGTGTTAAACTTATCTTGTCTTTTATTCAGAATCTCTGAGAGGACTGCCGGTTTACTTGTGAGTGTTTTAAAATGCACAAAATAATGGCATCGTAACTGATGTTAAACACAAGGAGTCTAAGATGACAGAATTACATCTTGTAATTGGCAGTATTGTAGCTTGTATCGTTTTGATTGTTTCGGCAGTTGATCTATATCAGGTGACTCACTCAGAGTGACAGTGACTAGTTATCCCAGTAAGGGATAATATGTCCTTGCCTCGACAATCTTCATCCCTTCTTTTTTTAAATAGGACCAGCTTAATCGGGCTTCTTTGCTTTTTGCAGTTTTTTGAACTCTTTTTCGAATTTCTTTCTACGGGTATAAGATAGTTTTTCAATAAAAAGTTTCCCATTGAGATGGTCCATCTCATGTTGGATAGCGACAGAAAGCAGGCCTTCCGCTTCCAGTCTACAAGCATTTCCATGACGGTCGCAGTAGTCAAGGGTCACTTTTTCATAGCGCTCTACATCTTCGTAGAAACTTGGGACAGAGAGACATCCCTCTTGATAGACGATACTCCCCTGTTCATTTGATAGGATAGGATTGATGATCTCAAGGAGGTCGTTGTAATGCTGTTCACCCTCTTCATCGGGAATACACAAGATCAATATGCGTTGTTGGACGCCGACCTGTATTGCGGCAAGGCCTATACCGTTGCTTTCCATCATCGTATCGTACATGTCATCAAGGAAGGAATGCAGTTCGGTATTGAACTCGGTGACTTCTTGCGAGATCGTTTTTAAGCGTTTATCGGGGTAGACTACAACTGGCAGCTTCATACTTCTTCGCTATCCTTGGTACAGACAGAGTAATCTTCAGAATCATTGGCATAAGCATGTTCCATTGCGTTCAACCCGCATACAAGAGTCTCTTCGACAGAACGTTCGGCATCGATATTCGCGATTCCGATAGAGATCTTTAGCTGTATCTCTTTCTCTGCAAGAAAAAAGTTGCTTGTCGATACAAGGTCACATAAACGTTCACTTGCTCGTTTGGCATTAGGGATGTCAGTATGTTTCAGGATCATTGCAAATACACCGTCACCATAATGGGCAACGACATCGCTTCGTCGTGAGGTCTTCATAAGCAGACGTGCGATTGTACGTGTCATCAGCAGAAGGGCTTTTTGATTGCT
>JBFEIF010000076.1:0-11087 GCA_041553795.1 Sulfurimonadaceae bacterium | reverse complement strand
TTGAAGGAAGACGGGGAGTTTATGCAGACCTATCTGGGTGTGCGTATGTTCTTTGTCGGTGCCGATAGCTTTGAGCAAGAACTCCTTGCTGCCAAGCCTGTCCTGACACCTGCTGCCTATGAGGAACTCTCTTTGTCCTTTAGTCTCAGAGAAAATATTGATGAGCAGGTCCACCAGATGGCCAAGGCCATGACAAAGACAGAACCGTGGATCCGTCTCAACCTTGCACTCTCTTTTGATGACGAGACAAGCCAGCAAGACCTTTTGTACCGCTATTACCGGACCCTGCCTCTGGGAGACTCCCTTGCTGCCGCGCAAAACACAGGACAGATCGCTTTGGCACAGGATCTTGTCTTTGAAGGACTGCAGAAGAATGAGAAAAGCGTGCCTCTGTATGATCAGATGCGCCAGCTTCATAATGAGTATGCGGACTACTTTTTGATGGAGTCGGGTTACCTTGACCGGACCGGGATATCGCAGACTTTCAGCGAACTGCATAACTCCTATTATCTTGCAAGGGGCTACTCCTTTGAAGCGGAAGCTTTCATAGGGTCTAATGTCATCAATGATGCTGAGGTATTCAAGAGTATGCCGGGTACGAGTACGGCATGGGGAATAGGTGTCAAGAAGCGTTTTGCACGCGGGTTCTATCAGTTTGATATGGGAGTGAAAGAGTCGGCAGATCGTTACAACTATTTCTCTTTTCACTACAACACAGATGTCAGCCGCCGGCTCAGTGTAGAACTCTTTGTTGACAAAGGGTCCAAGGCAGATGAGAGTGTGTATCTTCTTGTAGGCGGGTATAAAGACCGTATCGGTCTGCAGACAAGGTATTCGCTTTTAGAATCCTCTCAGATAGGAGTCTATCTGGAAAATGCCGAATTTTCATCGGATGACGGAGCGTATATTGGTTCGGGTATCAGCGGACGTCTGGATTTTACTTATCTGCAAAGATCGGCTTATCCAGATATCAGTATCACTCCCTATTATACCTTTGGCGATTACAGTGAAGATAAAAGCTCAAGAGGTGTAATAGAGCCAATGCTGAACTTTCCCGATACGGATGTCATCTCGGAAGACTTCTGGTACGCGGGCGTCGATCTCAGCTACGGTATGGAAAACCGTTATAATTACGTCCGTGTTTGGCGGCCCTTCTTTTCGCTGAGTCCTTATTACAACGGACGACAAGCAAAGTATAACTATGGATTCAGCGCGGGAATCGGCGGAGAACTCTTTGGTCAGGACAATCTGTCTTTGGTCGTGGAATATTCCGAGAGCGTCGGCGGGACAAGCGATCAGCTGTGGAAAACGTCTTTCAGATACAAAATATTATATTGATTAGGTAAGCATGGAAAATTTAGATCTTTATTCAAAAGTAGAACATCTTTTAGGTATAGAAGAGTCGACTGCGTATCTGCATACGCTTTATACCGAAGTCCTTTATAACTATGAGATCAAGACGCTTTTGGATGTGGGCTGCGGCAGAGGCGAGCTGATGGAAAAGTTTCAGAAGTTTGACATAACATGCGAGGGGATCGACCTGAGCGGGTTGATGGTCGAAAAAGCCAAATCAAAAGGGCTTAAGGCCGAGAAGAAGTCGATCTGTGAAGTCGATAAGAGATATGACGCTATCGTATCCGTCTTTGATGTCCTCAACTTTGTCAGACCCGACGAACTGGAAGCTTTTCTCAATTGCATCCATGATGCCCTGGAAGAAGAGGGAATCTTCGTCTTTGATATCAACACTCTTCACGGTTTTTCAAACGTGGCAGAAGGGACGATGACGGCGGAAGAAGAAGATAGGTTCCTCGCCGTCGATGCGGTCTTCGAAGAGAACGAACTGCACACGAAGTTCACGCTTTTTGCAAAACGTGAAGACGGGGCTTATACGAAAGAGCAAAGTACTATAATCCAGTACTTCCACTCCCTTCAGATCTTCAAAAAACTGAAGAACTTCAAGGTGGTCCAAAGTGCCTACCTTGATATGTATGATGAGAAAGACAAGGCACTTATCGTACTGAAAAAAGCCTAGAACTCGGAGACAGGCGTTTCTAAGAAAGGATTACAATGCAAGAAGACAAACAAAGATGGAATGAGAAGTATCTGGTCGCGCCGATGCCCGAAGGCGTCTCCGAGATACTCAAAGAAAATATCCATTTGGCAAAGCAGGGAAGAGCGCTTGACATAGCCTGCGGGACAGGACGGAACACCCACTTTCTGGCTGACAATGGTTTCAAAGTCGATGCTATCGACTTTTCTGACTATGCTTTAAAGAAGATCCGAGAGGATGAAAACATCAACAAAATCGATGCGGATCTTGATACCTATGTCTTTGAAGAAGATGCCTATGACCTGATTCTCAAGGTAAACTATCTTGACAGAAAGATGTTTCCCGGCATCATCAAGGCACTGAAAAAAGAGGGCATCTTTATCTATGAGACCTTTGTCAAGACAGAGACAGGTGAGGGCTATCACAATCCGACTAATCCTGATTTTCACCTGGACAGAGATGAACTTCCCAAGGCCTTTGGTGAATTGGAGATACTCTTGTATAAAGAACAGGATGCAATAAACCTCAGAGGTGAAAAAGTCCGGGTCGCTTCTTTTGTCGGTAAAAAGCTCTAAAGATACTATCTTGAAGGCTTCCAGAAAATCAAGCCTGCAATACCTAAAAAAAACAGACCGGAAAGAAAACAGATGATCATAGATAAAATAGATAATTTTGACACCTATCCTTATGGCGAAGCATGGAAGGTCGCCTTTGACTTCTTAAAGACATTGAATGCGGATTCGGAGGATAAAAAGTATACACTTCAAGGAGATGATGTCTTTGCGATAGTGATGAGCTATCAGACCTTTTCCCCTGAAAAAGGGATGTTTGAATCGCACCGGGATTATATTGATATACAGACGGTGATACTCGGGTCAGAAGGTTTTGAATGTGATTTCAGCGATGATCTTACGGTTGAGACAGCCTATGACAAGAGTGCGGATATCGCCTTTTACAAACGAAGTCGGCCCGGTGTAACGCGGGTGGATATCTTTCCAGGCGCCTTTGTGATGCTTTATCCCCATGATGCCCATCTGCCAGGTCTGATAGTAGCCGATGAGGCAAGAATGGTGAAGAAAGTGGTCGTCAAGATCAGAAAAGAGCTCTTGAACGTATAGGCACAGGTTGAATGATTAAGGTGAAACATATCTTCGTCGTCCTAGAATAACGCTATAGAGACAGGTTAAGGGAAAAGGTATGAACCTCAATATCATCAAATCATTCAAAGAAGGTGTAGAGCTTAATTATCAGCTCTACAACAGCATGTTTTTGACACTTCCTCTGGATGCGGTAGAGCAGGTCGGTCTGCTGCTTCCGTTTTTGGAAGAGGGATGCCGAAGCGGCTTGGCAAACGGAGAGGACCATCTTGCTATTATCGAGAAGTTCTTTGCTCAGCACAAGCCCTCTTTGAACGAGTCAGAGCAGATCTCCTTTCTTTTCAAGGTCATCCACTTTGTCGAGCGCCAGATCGTACTTATCGATGCTCTCGAAGATGCGGCTTACTCAAAGATACATGAACTTGACGGCCCGCATTCCCTGCATCAGATCGTCGAGCGGGCCAAGGCAGAAAACCTTGACGTCCAGTTAGGCGGACTGCTTAAGTCCTTTGGGATTCGAACAGTCCTGACTGCGCATCCGACACAGTTTTATCCCGGACAGGTACTGGCTATCATCTCCGATCTTACCGAGGCCATCTCCAAAAGTGATATCGCCCTGATGCGTGATCTTCTGGAACAGCTCGGAAGGACGCCTTTCTTTCAAAAACAAAAACCTTCCCCTTTTGACGAGGCAGTCGGCCTAAGCTGGTATCTTCGCGAGATCTTCTATCCTGCGGTGGGTGATATCACGGACAGGTTGAGTCAAGACTATCCTGATGCGATTGAACAAAACCCTTCCTTGATACGGCTTGGCTTCTGGCCCGGCGGAGACAGGGACGGAAACCCTTTTGTGAATGTCGAGACGACGCTAAAGGTAGCCCGGAAGCTTCGTTCTACTCTTGTCGGCTGCTATTACGGTGATATCAGAAGGCTCAAAAGAAGACTCAGTTTTGCAGGTGTGTATGAAAGGCTTGAACAGCTAGAAAAAGTCCTGTATCAAGAACTCAGCGGCGCATCATATGCATCTAATATCAGTCTTGAGACTTTTTTGGACGAGCTTGCAATAATCGAAGAGAGATTGATGCATGAGCATCAGGGACTTTTTGTGGACAAGCTGCGTTCTTTTAAACGCAAGGTCCATTGTTTTGGTATGCATATGGCGAGTCTGGATATACGTCAGGACAGCCGTGTGATAGAAGGAGTGTTTGAGACAGTGATGCAGCAATATCCCGATATCTTTCCTGCAGACCTGTTTGAAAAAAGTGAAGAAGAACAGCTTGAACATCTTTTAAGCACAGAGGCTAGGGTGGATGTCGAAGCCTTTGATGACCCTATTGTGAAGGACACACTCGCTTCATGTGGAGCTATCAGACAGATACAGACTGAAAACGGCGAGATGGGTGCGCACCGCTATATTATCAGTAACTGCCGCGGTCCTGTGGATATGGCACGTGTCATAGCACTCTTCAGACTCACAGGCTGGAGAGGAATCCCCTTGAGTGTCGATATCGTCCCTCTATTTGAGACCATCGATGACTTACGCCACGCAGACAGTTCGATGCAGCGTATCTACACGAACGAGGTCTACAAAAGACATCTGCAAGAGCGTTCACAGCGTCAGAATATCATGCTGGGATTCTCAGACGGTACAAAAGACGGAGGATACCTGATGGCAAACTGGGGTATCTATACGGCTAAAGAGAACATCACTGCCGTCTCGCGTCAATATGGCGTGCAAGCCGTCTTCTTTGACGGCAGAGGCGGTCCTCCTGCCCGCGGTGGCGGAAGCACCCATCTGTTCTATGCTACCCAGGCAAAAAGTATCGAAAACGTGCAGATACAGATGACTGTTCAGGGACAGACCATCAGTTCCCATTACGGGACCAAAGAAGCTGCCGTACATAACCTTGAACAGCTTCTGAGTGCAGGATTGGAAAACAACCTGTACGATCATGAAATCAACAAACTGAGTCCTCAGCAAAGGACGCTGATGGAGACACTGGCCAGGATAAGCTATGAAAAATACGAAGCCTTCAAGCAGCATCCGCTTTTTTTGCCTTATCTTCAGGAGAGAAGTACGCTCAAATACTATGCGATGGCTAACATAGGAAGCCGTCCTTCCAAACGCGGCAGCGATAAGGAGCTCAAGTTTGAAGACCTGCGTGCTATACCTTTTGTCGGTGCGTGGAGCCAACTGAAACAAAACGTTCCAGGATTCTTCGGTCTGGGATCTGCTTTACATGCGCAGGAAAGAGAGGGCAATCTAGATGCCTGTATCGAACTATATGAACATTCCGGATTTTTTAAAGCCCTGATAGACAACAGTATGCAAAGTATGAGCAAGACAAATTTTGATCTGACGCGCTATATGCAAAAAGACTCTAGATTTGGTGCATTCTGGGAAATAATACTAGCTGAGTTTGAACTCAGCCGGGAGATGGTACTGAAGATATCCTCGCAGAAGAATCTGCTTGAAGACAATCCCCGAAGCCGTATGAGTATCGCGCTTCGCGAACGTATCGTCTTGCCCCTTTCGAGTATCCAACAGTATGCACTGATGAAGATACAAGAAGACAAAGATGAAGGTGAGCGTGAAGGAAGCATCTTGTATGAGAAGATGGTGATGCGTACGCTCTTTGGTAGTATCAACGCCAGCCGAAACTCTGTATAAGAGAGTGTTTTCGGATAGCATGTCTGCCTCAAACCTCGCCTAAAGCCAAAATCCCCTAAAATACGATTAAATACACTCAGGAAACTCAATGCCATTTTCAGATTTCTCTCTTTCATCCGCCATACAACATAAGGTCAAGCTAAAAGGATTCAGTGAGCCTACTGCAATACAGCAAAAGGTCATCCCCCTTGTCCTTGATAAAAAAGATGTGATGGCCAGGGCGCAGACGGGAAGCGGAAAGAGTGCGAGTTTTGTCCTGCCTATAGTAGAACTGCTTTCCCGCGAGACCTCTGAGGGAAAGGCAAAGATAAAAGCTCTCGTCCTGACACCGACGCGAGAGCTGACGGCTCAGGTAGCGGATGCTTTTATCGAGTTTGCCCCAAAACGCTTGAAGGTCGTCAGCCTTATCGGAGGCGAACAGCTCGGAAGCCAGATGTCGGCTGTTCAAAAGGGCTGTGATATCGTGGTGGCGACTTCGGGGCGTCTGCTTGAGATCATCCGCAAAGGACAGATCAACCTTAGCCGTATCGAGTTCTTTGTCCTTGACGAGGCAGACAAGATGCTGGACCTCGGGTTTGCAGAAGAGCTTGAGCTCTTGCTCAAAGAGATGCCGGCAAACCGGCAAAACCTTCTGTTTTCAGCGACTTATCCGGAAAAGATGTTGCAGATAGCTTCGCGTATTACACAAGATCCGATAGAGGTCGGTGTAGAAGCGCAGGCGCCGACGGTAGAGAGTATTACCCAGCGTGTCATCGAGGTGAACAGAGAAAACCGCGGTCCTTTGCTGCGCCATCTTCTTGAGACTGAAAACTGGGAGCAGGTGCTGGTCTTCATGGCCAACAAAAGAGCAGCGGATAACATAGCGGTTAAGTTCAGAAAGTATGGGTTTAAAGCAGACTCCTTTCATGGTGATCTGCCTCAGGAAGAGCGTACCTATACGATGAAAGCCTATAAGGAGAAGAAGTTCCGTATCCTTTTTGCGACGGATATCGCAGGACGGGGTTTGGACATAAATGATATCTCCTGCGTTGTAAACTTTGATCTTCCGCGTTCTCCTGCCGACTATATCCACCGTATAGGCCGGACAGGAAGAGCCGGTAAATCCGGTGTCGCGATCTCTTTTATCGATCATGAAGACCAGGCGCATTTTGCTCTTATCGAAAAACGTTCACAGATCAAGCTGCCCCGCGAACAGATAGAAGGGTTTGAACTTACCGGCGAGGCTCCCAAAAAAGAGAAAGGCCCGGCACCTGTCAAGGGAAAAGGCAAAAGCAAGAAGGACAAGGCCAGAGAAAAAGCACAAAAAGAAGCTGAAAAAAAGATCTAGAACATCGAGATGTATTGTGTTTTTGCTCCAATGATTATGTGCACAGATTTTAGTTTTTTGTGATTTTTTCTTACCCTTGATTCCATTATTTTATATGATATAATCTTCGGATGACAATCAAAAGAAATATATGGTCTCTTTTTTATTTTGTACTTATGGGCGGGATCTTTCTGTTTTTAGTCCTCTCCTATAGCCGGTACAAAGACATCGAAGATGATTATCATCAGAAATACAGATATTTTACAGGGATCATCTCTCAGTCCGCACACTCACGGTTTGCCCAAGATGAGTTTATACTTGAAGTCCTAGGAATACAGCTTTTAACGGATAAACAATATCAAGACACTATGAAGACTCAAAAGTTCTTCGATGATCTCTTAAAGAAAAACCCTACACTTGCAGGTTTTGGCTTAGTCAATACAGATGGAGACTTTGTTTCTGCCAGCTCAAATGTCAATCTTTCAAAAATGCCAAATCTACTCAAAGACTCTCATACAGAAGAATCATTTAAATCAGCCCTTGTATCCGATAAGATGGTCTTGGGTCGGACCTTTTATGTCGCGGGAATGGATGAATGGGTCATCATGTTATACAAGTCCATTCGAAATACGGGGGGCGAAGTGATCGGCGTACTGGCTACAGGGCTTATCCTTGATCATAAAAACAGCTTTTTAAACAAGATGGACCTTCCGGATGTCAGCGTGTTCACCATTGTGAAAGATTTTAATGCTGAGGGAAAGATGTACCGTCAGTTCACAAACCATGCCGATATCGAACTTCTAACACAGGAAGAAGTCTATGATGTCCCCGTTCCTCTGGAGATCTATCAGGCTGTCGGCTCAAACATAAAAGATAAGTACGGTATTTCTATGGAAGATCTAAAGGTGTCCGGCGAGACGGTGAGCTTTGAACTTACCGATCAATGGAACAGACACCTTCTGATGAGTCTTATGTTTGATGAGACCTATCAGTTATGGTGTCTTGTCCAAGTGGATTTCAGTATTGTAAGAGAGACTTTTATGAAGTCACTTGTTACCTATTTTTTCGTATTTATGCTGAGCTTTTTTATTATCTTTATGCTTTTTAAGCGCATTGCGAGACTGGACAAGATCAAAAGGGATGAACTGCTCTTTCAAGTCATGCATGATCCTCTCACCCAGCTTCCAAACAGAACATATCTTTATAAACATTGGGAAGAGATGGCTTCTCATCCTTCACAAAACATTGATATGCTCTTTATCGACCTTGATAATTTTAAGAATATCAATGATGGTTTTGGTCACCGATACGGTGATGCGATCCTAGTTCAAGTTGCTCAGAGACTGCGGTCCTTTTTTAATGAGCAGAGTCTGGTTGTCCGTCAAGGCGGAGATGAGTTTATCATCTTGATGCCATGTCATGAAGAAAATAGGGAACAGACGCTTAACAAGCTTATTGAGTTCATATCCCAGCCTTACTTGATAGAGAACATAGAGTTCAGTATAGGCTTGAGTATAGGGACAGCCCAATACCCAAAAGATGCACAGAATATCGAGTCTTTGATGAGTCTTGCAGACACAGCGATGTTTGAGGCTAAAAAAAGGAAGAATGTCTTTTGTATCTTCTCCTCCGAGATGCAGAGTCGTAATCTTCGCAAAGTCGATATCGAGCATGAACTCAGAAGCGGAATGAAAAAAGATGAGTTCAAAATGGTATATCAACCGCAGATAAATGCGGATGGAACTGTACATGGAGTGGAGGCTTTGATCCGTTGGGAAAACGCTAGGCTGGGGTTTGTACCTCCGGATCAGTTTATCAGTGTGGCAGAAGATACAGGGCTTATGCCAAAGCTGGGAGACTTTATCATTCAACGTTCTCTTCAAGAGATATACCGATTACAATCAGAGATGAAGATGCGTTTTCAACTTTCGATCAATATCTCGGTCAGACAGCTTATTGAAATTGATTTTCTGGATAAACTGCTAAATGAGATCAAGATATGCGGCTTAGAACGCTCTTTGATCACATTGGAGATAACAGAAAATCTGTTTATTGAAGATATAGAAGATACATTGCCGCTTCTTATGAGGATAAAAGAAAAAGGTCTAGGAATTTCTTTAGATGATTTTGGAACAGGATACTCATCGTTGAATATCCTTAGAAGATTGCCGATAAATGAACTTAAGATTGACAAGAGCTTCGTTGATGATATTTTGACGGTTAAAGAGGACAGCGCCATGGCAAAGAGTATCATTGAGATGGGAAAAAATCTCTCTATGCATACACTCGCAGAGGGTGTTGAGACAATAGAACAGGCGAATCTGTTGAGAGAGTTCGACTGTGATATCTTTCAAGGCTACTATTATTCAAAGCCACTTTCTATAGACGATCTTGCCAAGTTTTTTAAGGCCTTTTAGCCGATGCTCCGGTCAAATCATGATATCGTTTGTATTTCAATGTTGCAGGGCATACAGATGCAAACATTCGGCAAGCTTAAAAGAACTCCTTTACTTTTAGGACAGAGGGGTTTTTAAAGACCTTTTTGGCTAGCATTCCACCATGAAAAATCCTAAGCACTTATACTTACCGACAACACGCGCAGAGATGAAAGAACGGGGCTGGAATCAGCTTGATGTTATTTTGATTACGGGGGACGCCTATATCGATTCGCCGTATATCGGTGTGGCAGTTGTCGGACGTATGCTCGAGAAGCTGGGTTTCAAGGTCGGTATCATCGGTCAGCCCGACGTCAGCAATGATGATGACATCAAACGTCTTGGAGAGCCAAAGATATACTGGGGTGTGAGCGGCGGAAGTATCGACTCTATGGTCGCCAACTATACGGCGACAAAGAAGTTCAGAAACAGCGACGACTACACTCCCGGGGGGAAAAACAACAAGCGCCCCGACAGAGCCGTCAATGTCTATACCAACCTTATTCGTAAAAACTTTAAAAATACTGTCCCTATTGTCCTTGGCGGTATAGAAGCGAGTCTTCGCCGTATCACGCATTATGACTACTGGACCAATAAACTGAGAAAACCTATTCTTTTTGACTCCAAAGCGGATCTTCTGATCTACGGTATGGGAGAGGTGGCGATAGAAGAGCTGAGCATCGCCTTGCGTGATGGCAAAGACTTTAAAGACATACGCGGTGTCTGCTACATCTCCAAGACTCCGGTCGAAGAGTATATCCAGCTGCCTTCGCATGCAGAGTGTCTGGCGGACAAAGAAAAATACATCGATATGTTTGATGATTTCTATGACAACAACGATCCGATCTCGGCAAAGGGACTCTGCGAACCCGTAGACACCCGTTTTCTTATTCAGAATCCGCCGTGTGACTATCTAAACGAAGCGGAGATGGACGCACTTTCAGACCTTCCGTTTACTCGCGAGCTTCACCCTTACCACCGTCCGGATGGTCCTGTGAAATGTCTGGAGACGATCAAGTTCTCCATCAACACCCATCAGGGATGCTGGGGTGAGTGTAACTTCTGTGCTATTGGTGTGCATCAGGGGCGTACCATCCGTACCCGTTCGGAAGAGTCCATCCTCAAAGAGGTGAAGAAGTTCACCGAGTATAAAGACTTCAAGGGTATCATCTCAGACGTCGGCGGGCCTACGGCAAACATGTACGGCTATGAGTGTAAGAAGAAGCTAAAGCACGGTACCTGTGCCCATCAGCGTTGTGTGGACGCGAATCATCTCTGTTCTTCGATGAAGATCAACCATAAGCGCAATATCGATCTTCTACGAAAGGTACGTGCCGTGGATGGTGTTAAAAAAGCCTTTGTCGCCTCGGGTATCCGTTATGACTTTATCACTGAAGACAAAGAGTACGGCTATGAGTATCTCAAAGAACTGGTCAAGCACCATATCTCGGGACAGATGAAAGTCGCACCGGAACATACTCAGCAGCATGTCCTGGACTTGATGGGGAAACCGGGCAAGCAGACTCTG
>JBFEIF010000075.1:0-11118 GCA_041553795.1 Sulfurimonadaceae bacterium | reverse complement strand
TAGAAGGTCGTGCACAGAACGAAGAGCAAGTAGAAGAAGAACCTGCAAGCGCTGAAGAAGTAGCGGAAGTAGTAGCAGAAGCAAAAGCTGAAGCAGCAACAGATACAGAGGAAATATAATCATGGCAGTTACAGCAGCAATGGTAAAAGAGCTACGTCAGGCGACGGATGCTCCAATGATGGATTGTAAAAACGCTTTGGCTGAAAATGATGGTGATATGGCAAAAGCTACTGAGTGGCTTCGCGAACGTGGTATTGCAAAATCAGCTAAAAAAGCTGACCGTGTAGCGACTGAAGGACTTATCGGTCTTCAGATCTCTGCAGACAACAAGCGTGCTACTTTGGTCGAAGTAAACTCTGAGACAGACTTCGTTGCTCAAAATGACGGGTTCAGAGACCTTGTGTCAAAGTCTGTTACTCAGGCTTTTGAAACAGACACTCAAGATGTTTTAACACTTCGTGAGACTGAGATCGAAGGTAAAGCTTTCAGCGCGTTCTTTGATGAGCGTGTTGCAAAGATCGGTGAAAAGATCGAAATCCGTAGAATCGCAGCTCTAAGCGGTAACGAAAACGTTGCTGTCAATGGTTATGTACACTCAAACAACCGTATTGGTGTTATCGTAGCTATCGAATGTGACTCTGCGAAGACTGCTGAAGCAATGATCCCGGTAGCAAAGCAAGTCGCAATGCACGCATCTGCGATGAAGCCTACAACATTGTCTTATAAAGACTTTGATGCTGAGTTCGTTGAGGCAGAGACAAAAGGCCGTATTGAAGCGATCAAGACAGAGAACGAAGAACGTGCACGTTTGAAAAAGCCGTTGATCAATGTCCCTGATTTTATCTCAATGTGTCAATTGACTGATGACGTTTTGGCTAAGGCTGAAGCAGATATCAAAGCAAAATTGAAAGAAGAGGGCAAGCCTGAGCAGATCTGGGACAAGATCGTTCCTGGACAGCTTGCTCGTTATATCCAAGACAACACGACTCTTGACAAGGAACTGGCTCTTTTAGACCAGAACTATGTACTTGATGACAAGATGACTGTTGCTGAAGCAGTAGAAGCCGCTGGTAAAGCAGCTGGCGGAACTGCGTTCGTCTCTGGATTCGTTCGCCTTGAAGTAGGTGAAGGTCTTGAGAAAAAAGTCGATGACTTCGCAGCTGAAGTCGCGGCACAGATGGCATAAGCAGTTTAATCCTGCTTTGTCCGTTATAAGATTGTACCCTTTAGGTACAATCGCTTTATGTGAGTATCCATGCTCAAGCTCTATTCTTCCCTTTAAGTAAATACCCCTTATAATCTCTTTTAAAAAATACAAGACAATCTATGCAACTACTCCATGCGACAAATATAGCACACAACTTTGACTACCCTCTTTTTGACGATATCAACCTGAGTCTTAACACTCATGAATCAATGGCTATAATCGGAGCTAGCGGAAGCGGAAAGTCGACGCTTCTACATATTCTCTCATCGCTTTTGGCACCGATATCAGGAAGGGTCGAACTTTTCGGAAAGGATATCTATGCTCTGAAGAAGCAGGAGCTGGTGAACATGCGCCGTGATGAGATAGGTATGGTCTTTCAGTCGCATTATCTTTTTCGAGGTTTCTCAGGCTATGAGAACCTTGAAGTGGCAGCACAGCTGAGCAAGAATGAGATCAATGACGATTACCTTGTCAGCCTGGGGATAAAAGAGGTTATCCATCAAAAAGTTACGGAACTTTCCGGCGGACAGCAGCAGCGCGTCTCTATAGCAAGAGTTCTGACGAAAAGGCCCCGTCTTATATTTGCTGACGAACCTACAGGAAACCTGGACAGTGAGACGGCCCAGGATGTGATGAAGCTTTTTAGAGAATATATCCGTACGGAAGATGCTGCGATGGTCCTGGTCACGCATGAGAAAGCTTTGGCGATGGAGTGCGATCACGTCTACAAGCTGGTCGATATGAAGCTGGAGAAGATCAAATAGCAAAAGCTGTTTAGGTAAGTTGAGAAGAGGGATTGCAATTGCCTTGCAGACCTTTCTGAGAAAATAGCCTTTAAGAGGAAAAATATGGAAGTCGTTGAGTTTTTGACACCGCAAAACGTCGTCGGTTTTTTACTTCTTTTCTTTCGTTTTGCAGGTCTGTTCATCATGGTCCCGATGTTTTCTCATATGAGTATTCCTATGACGATAAAGACTTCCATGGCCTTTGTCTTTACGGTCCTTTTTTTCGCAGTCATGCCTCCTTTAATGATGCAAGTGACGACGACGAACGTGATCTTGGCTATTATAAGCGAGTTTCTGCTTGGTTTCACGGTAGGTCTGATGCTGCAGATAGTGATAAATATCATGACCTTTGCCGGTATTCAGATCTCTTTTATCATGGGCTTCTCTATGGCTTCTGTGATCGATCCGCAGTCGGGTATCTCTATGCCTATTATCTCCAATATCCTGGCTCTCTTGTCTTTGATGATGTTTCTTGCTCTTGACGGGCATCATGCCGTCTTGCTTTTTGTCAATGACTCTTTGCAGGAAGTAGCGCTTGGCGGGTTTATGCTGAGTGACAAGATCTTTGATTATATGATCAAAGCAACAGCCAATATGTTTCTTGTCGGATTTATGATCGCTTTTCCTATCATAGCCTTATCTTTGCTTGCAGATATCATCTTTGGGATGCTGATGAAGACAATGCCGCAATTCAACCTTCTTGTCATCGGATTTCCTATAAAGATCATGGTCGCTTTTGTCGTCATCATAGCGACTTTAGCGACTTTTATGGGGATATTTTCAAGAGAGATGTTTGAGGCTTTGAATGCGCTTCCTATTGTCTATCAGTAGGCTGTCGATCGCTGCAGAAGGATCTTAAAAAGATAGGCACATTCTCCTTCTTTGAAGGTCGCAAATGCATAGACTTCAGAGAGTTCTTTTTGCCTTAATGCAAGGGAGATGAGATAGAACTTTTTGTCATCAATACAGATTAAAGAACCTTGTATAGGTTGGTCTGAATGCGAATGCAGAGTATAAATAGAGATGTTCTTGAAAAGACTAAGATAACTTGCTTTATTTGCACTTTGAAGGGGCTCTTGCGATATCAGGATGACGGGGATCCCGGTCGAGGCTGCTTTTTTTAGTCTTTGAATAAGGATGGGTTCATCAAGGTCTGAGGTATAGACGAAAATCTCTTTGCTGGCATTTTTAATGTCAGCATTATAGCTTTGCCTGAGGGCATGCGCTTCATCCGGAAGCAGAAAAACCTCTTGGGAGAACAGTATTAGAGGAAAAAATATCAAAAGTCTTAGCAAGTTCTTCCCTTTTTGACCGCATCTTGATGTTTTTTTGCTAGAATATATCTATTGCTCAATGCGAGCATTTCTAAAACCTGCATATGTTTTAAGAGATGTCCATTATATACTAAAAAAAGGTTCTTGTATGAAGATACTCCTTATTAATGATAATCCGGTTGTTGGTAAATTAGTCACCTTGAGTGCACAAAAGACAGGCGATGAATTAACATCGATAAGTTCTATGCAAGACGTTGATGAAGGGGAGTATGATCTACTCGTTGTGGATGATACCTGTTATGACAAAGAGCAGTTTGAAGCATTGTCAGATAAAGTCTCATTTTCCCAAAGCTGTTTTATCGGGTCACGCAGTACTGAGCGTCCTGCAGGGTTTTCACGTGAACTTAACAAGCCTTTTTTACCGACTGATCTTGTAGATATCTTTGCAGAGGTCTCTTCAAAGTCAGCTGTGAGAGAGGCAGTAGAAGAGCAGATGTCCGAAGATATGGAATTAGGGGATGAACTTCTAGACAGCCTTGACGCGCTTGACGAGATCGAAGGCCTGGATGATCTCGATACCGCACTTGAAGAGATGGAAGACCTTGATGATATTGAAGCCGGATTAGACCTTGAGGAAGGCCTGGATGAGATCCAGGAAGAAGAATCGGAAGCGGCACTTCTTGATGAAGAGTTTGACGGGCTCTTGGAGGAGTCTGAGACGGAAGTAGAACTGTCGTCTGTCCTTGATGAAGACGATGTCAAGGAAGTAAAAGAGCTTTTAGACGAGGCGGAGGAAGAGCTTACGGATGAATCGGTCGATTTTGGATCAGACCTTGATGATATCTCTTCCAGCGGTTCTTTGGCGGACGAGGCAACTCTAAATGAGATCAATGAAGCACTCGAAGAGCTTGATGACGCTATGGATGAGGATGCTATCTCTCTTGATGATGCTATCAATGAGCTTAGCAGTGATGAAGCAGAGACAAATGCAGATGTTCCGCAAGAGCTTTTAGATGCTGTGAGTGACGTTCAGGCAAGTCTGGAAGAGGATGAAGCTGAAGACCTTATACAAGAAGAGGGATCATCAGAAGAGCCAATCGACTCACTGTCTGATGCGGGTGACATATCTTCAGAAGAGACGGCTTTAGAAAGTGAGATCGAAGAAGCGATCGATGAGCTGAGCGAAGATGTCTCAGACCTTGATGATATTCTTGAAGACGCAGATGTAGAAGATGAGGCCTCTGAGGCTCTTGATGACCTGGATGAGAGATTGTCTGATCTTGAAGAGCTTGAGAATACAGATGAGATCTTAGGCAGCCTAGATGAGCTGGAGGAGGAGATCTCGCATCTTGAGACTGATGTTGAAGAAGAGGCGATTCTGAGGGATGCTGATGCTGAGGACGCCATTTCAGATGGTCTTGACGACCTGGAAATCTCAGGTGAGTCAAGCGACAGTCTCTCAGACGAAGCGGAAGAAGCTTTTGACCTGGAAGAGCTTGGCGGCGATGAAGAGTCTGCAGATGATGAACTGGATGATCTTATCGATGAGGATATGGCAGATGCCGTGCTTGAGGATGATCTGGATGGTGAATTTGATTCACTTCTGAGTAAGGATGCGATCTCGGATGAATCGCTTCTTGAAGAAGACCTTGATGATCTCATCGATGAAGACGAGATGGAAGAAGATGATCTTGAAGTCGACGCCTTGTTGGAAGAGATAGCGGAAGAAGCTTCTGCTGAGGACTTTGAAACTGAGATGGAAGATGACGTAGATATTGATCTCAGTGCTCTGAACGATGAGATAAAAGAGGCTTTGGACGAGTTGGATGAAGATGACCTTCAAAGCGAGGTCGAACTTGATGAACTTGAGATGGGATCTGAGACGGATGAGCTAGGTGATCTTTTTGCTTCTTTAAACTCCAATGACCTGAAACGCGCTTTGGGCGAGGAAGTCGAAGAAGAGGTCAGAGACGAAGAAGAAGATGAGATCCGTGAAGAGATCGAAGCCTTGGAATCAAGTCTTGAAGAAGAAGAAGAGCCTGAACTAAGTGTGGGTCAGAGCGAGTTTGCTTCGCTAAACGAAGAGGCCTTGTATGAAGCGCTGGGCGAAGATATCGGAGGAGAGAGTAGCGATCATCCTGAACTGAGCGAGGTCAATGCCTTTGTAGACGAGATAGAGATCGAAGGTGATTCAGTCGGAAGTTATGATGCTGTCACAGACGAAAAGATCGTGGCTCTTGAAGAGTTGATCGCAACATTAAAACAGGACAATGTCAAAACGGCTTTAAAAGGTATGAAGATGAATATTAGTATCTCCTTTAGTGAGAAGAGTGAATGAATAATGGCGCGATTTTAGTCTTGTCCGGTCCTAGCGGTGCCGGAAAGAGTTCTTTGATAAACAAGATAAAGGACAGGATAGGATCTTTTTATTTTTCGATCTCTACGACAACGCGTCCGATGCGTGAAGGTGAGATCGAGGGTGTGCATTACCATTTTGTCGATAAAGATGCGTTCAAGAAGGATATTGAAGAGGAACACTTTTTGGAATATGCTCTGGTCCATGGAAACTATTACGGTACTTCTATAAAACCTGTTAAAGAAGCATTGAAAAGGGGTGATATCGTTATTTTTGATATCGACGTTCAGGGGCATGATGCGGTCCAAAACCGCTTGGGCGACATTACGACTTCCGTCTTTATCACGACGCCGTCGTTAAAAGAACTGAAGCACAGACTGACATCAAGAGGGACAGACGATCAGGCTGTGATCGACGGCCGTATAGAGATGGCGACGCGTGAGGTCCAGCGTATCAGCGAGTATGATTACCTTGTGATCAATGATGATCTGGATGTTGCAGCAGAACAGCTCGTCTCTATCGCCAATGCCTCGCGTCTGAAACTGCCGTCGATGGAGATCAGCGAATTTGTCCATAATTGGGAAGAAAACAGCTAGCAGGTCTCTTCGTCTGATTGTAAAGTTTAGAAACAGAGCAGGGCAGAAAAATATTCAAATATGAGACAGGCTCTCTAATAAGTATACATACAGCAATAAAGCGATAATATTGCAACAATTATTTTAAAAGGAAACATTATGGGCTTACCAGGCGGACCTGAATTATTAGTTATACTTGCGATCGTAGTATTATTATTTGGTGCGAAGAAGATTCCTGACCTTGCTAAAGGTATCGGTAAGGGAATTAAAGATTTCAAAAAAGAGATGAAAGATGATGAGCCTACAGTAGCTTCATCAGATGAACCGAAAAAAGTCGAAAAAACAGAATCAACAGAAGAGACTGAAAAGCCTTCTGAAACTACAAAACAAGCCTAGTCTTGAAGCAGCGTGTCCTCGCACTGCTTAGCAGCGAAATCAACCGAGATATTGTCTTAGAAAAGCCGCGTGACCGTTCGTTCGGCCACTTTGCGACGCCTATCGCATTCGCGATGGCAAAAGAACTTAAAAAATCCCCGATCGCCATTGCCGCAGAACTGGTCGAACTGTTTTCCAAAGATGCTATGTTCACCAATGTCGAGGCTGTCAAAGGGTATCTGAACTTTAAACTCAGCGAAGACTTTTTGGATGAGTATGCTACATGGGCATTGGCTAATCAGGAAGAGTTTGGCAAAGGTACCGGGTCTAAAAAGATCCTGCTTGAGTTCGTCTCGGCGAACCCTACAGGCCCTTTGCATATCGGTCATGCACGCGGTGCAGTCTACGGCGATACGCTTCTGCGCCTTGGCCGTCATCTGGGTCATGACATCACAGCTGAATATTATGTGAACGATGCCGGTAATCAGATCGAGCTTTTGGGTACATCTTTGATGCTTGAAGGGCAGGCTAACATACTTGGCCAAAAAGTTGAATATCCTGAGAATTATTACCGTGGTGAATATCTCAGCGAACTTGCCGAGATCGCTTCGAAGACCTATGGAAAAGAGGTCTTCAATGACAGCGAGAAGATCAAAGAAGTAGCTTTATGGGCTAAAGACGAAGTCCTTAAGATGATCGTCAAAGACCTGGCTGCGATCAATGTACATTTTGACACCTTTGTATCCGAATCGGGTCTTTATGAGGACTGGGACCGTGTTATGGGCCTGCTTCAGGCTAAGGGCGGTACACAGGAGATTGAAGGCAAACAATGGCTCAGATCATCCGAAAAGGGTGATGAAAAAGACCGTGTTATAGTACGCGAAGACGGACGTCCTACCTATCTTGCAGGGGATATCATCTATCATAACCAAAAGTTTGAACGCGCTTATGACGAGTATATCAATATCTGGGGTGCAGACCACCACGGTTACATTGCCCGTGTCAAAGCCTCTGCGAACTTTTTAGGGCATGATGACAACAAGCTTGATATCCAGCTGACGCAGATGGTCTCGCTTCTTAAAGACGGCGAACCGTTCAAGATGAGCAAGCGTGCCGGTACTGTTATCGGGATGAACGATATCGTTGAAGAGATCGGTTCGGATGCACTTCGTTTTATGTTCGCTTCAAAGAAGTCCGATACCTCTTTGGAATTCGACCTTGAAGACCTTAAAAAGACAGACAGCTCTAATCCTGTGTTTTATGTGAACTATGCGCATGCGCGTATACAGACACTTCTTTCAAAGAGTGAGTTGACCCATGATCAGATCATGGCTGCTCCATTGAAAGGGCTGGTATATGATGCGGACAATCTTCTTTTTGAGGCCATGCTTCTGAACGAAGTCGTGGAAGATGCTTTTAACTCACGTCAGGTTCAAAAATTGACGGATTATCTAAAAGGACTTGCGTCGACATTTCACAAGTTCTATTATGATCATAAGGTCATTGGGAGTGAAGATGAGGCAAAGCTGCTGAAGCTTTTCCTTGTCGTCGCACTGTCTATCAAGACGGGTATGTCTTTACTGGGTATTACAGCCAAGGACAAGATGTAAGAAGAAGAGAGCTTCTTCTTGCTTATATCTGCAACTCTCTCTTTTCAACAACAGATTCCGACCGCATTATTTCTAAAATAAAATCAAGTAAAAAAAGAGTTGTGTGTATTTTGAGATGAGGCTGTTTTCCTCGGCTTTTTAAAAGCCAAGTGCAGGAAAGAAAGTTTTAGTACTCTTTTTTAGTGGCGATCTCGCCCAGGAACTCTTCCATGTTGTATTTGACACGGTATTCAGGTGTCATGATGTGGATCAGGATGTCTCCAAGATCGGCAACGATCCACTCATCACTGATATCGACACCTAAAAATTGTTCGGCCGGCTTTAGCTCGTTCTTAAGGTGGTTCAGCAGTGCCTCTGTGTGACGCGGATTGAGTGAAGTGGCGATGATGACCTGGTCGACAAAATAATCTTTTCCTCTTAGGTCAAAGACCTCGATATTTTCAGCTTTGTTCTTGTCAAGGACAGCGGAGATCTTTTCTATACGTTTTTCCATGGATGGTTCCTTTTTATATATTCTGGTAATAAGAGATGATCTCTTTAGAGATACTCTTGTCAAGATAAGCTTCCTGCACCTGTTCTCTTAATTCGGTGGCTGATATATCCTGATCTACCTCAAGTCTTATGTACTCGGACGGGATCGGAATATCGCCTCGGGTCGCTACGACCCATGTCACCATCTTGTCCAGCTCTTCAAAATCTTTCCATAAGGAGAGCGTCTCAAGATTATCTGCACCGATGATCAGATAAATATCATGATCATCTTTAAAATGACGCACCGTTTCTATGCTCGCCACAGCTCTGTTCTGATCGATCTCATAAGAGCTGACCGTCACATTGCTCATCTCTTTTGTCATGGCTTTAAGCCATTTCAGCCGGAGATCGGCAGGTGCATAGGACTTGGACTTAAAAGGGTTCAAATAAGCGGGTACAACAATCAGTTCATCTATATTAAGAGATATTATTGCTTGTTGTATTATTTCTAAATGCCCTATATGAGGGGGATCAAAGCTTCCGCCAAAGATTGCTTTCTTCATCTTCACCATATTTTATACGAATTATAACTAAAATTTGGTACAATCGCGCTATATTTTCTGCGTAAGAGTAGACAGCTTAAATAGGATAAATCATGGCATTAAAAATTGCAATTAACGGATTGGGACGTATTGGTCGTTGTGTAGCACGTATTATCGCTGATAGAGATGATATTGAACTGGTGGCGGTTAATGCAAGCGGTTCAGCTGATATGATTGCGTATAATTTAAAATATGATTCAGTACATGGCACGCGCAGTGACGTCAAAGTCGAAGACGGTTACCTATGCATAGGAAATGAACGTGCTAAGATCTTATCTGAACGCGACCCTGCCAAATTAGACTTTTCCGGGACAGGGGCTGAGATGGTCCTTGAATGTACAGGGGCTTTTTTAACGCAAGAGAGCGTTCAGGCTTATTTGGACAACGGCATCAAAAAGGTGCTTTTCTCTGCGCCGGCCAAAGATGATACACCTACCTTTGTCATAGGTGCTAATGAAGAGACCTATGCAGGTCAGGCAATCGTGTCCAATGCTTCATGTACGACGAATGGTCTGGCGCCGCTGGCAAAAGTACTTGATGATGCTTTTGGTATTAAAAACGGTTTGATGACGACGATCCACTCCTACACATCATCACAGCCTATCCTTGATGGTAAACACAAAAAAGAGCCTCGTAAAGGACGTTCGGGTGCAACCAACCTGGTCCCGACGACAACGGGTGCAGCCAAGGCTATCTCGAAGGTGCTTCCAAATCTTGCCGGAAAATTAAACGGTCAGGCGATACGCGTACCTACACCGGATGTGTCTATGGTAGACCTTACGGTAACACTAAACAAAGACGTTACGGTAGAGATGGTACAGGCAGCATTTAAAACAGCGAGCGAAGGTTCTCACAAAGGTATTCTGGGTGTTGATGAAGAGTACCGTGTATCACAGGACTTTGTCGGTGAAAGTCTAAGTACCGTCGTCGCAATGGATACGATCCAAGTCATTGATAACAATCTTGTTAAAGTGCTTTCATGGTACGACAATGAATGGGGTTACTCTACACGTTTAGTAGACATGGCGCTACACATCTCAAAATAAAAATTATTAAACAACATACTTCCTTCTCATTGTAATGAGAGGGGAGTCGGCGTTTATGAACTTAAATATAGTATGAGTTCTGCATCGGACTTTAGTCCGGAAACGTCAAAAAGGAAATCAATGCAACTTCATTCGATCAAAGATGTAAACTTCAAGGGAAAAACAGTTTTTATCCGCTGTGACTTCAACGTTCCTACTGATGAATATGGAAATATAACCGATGACAGACGTATCCGTTCTGCTTTGGCAACGATCAACTATTGTCTAGATCAGGATTGTGCGATCATTCTGGCTTCGCATTTTGGCCGTCCAGAAGGCGAGTTCTCGGAGAAATACTCTCTGGCCCCGGTTCAAAGAAGATTGCACCAGTTGCTTCAGCGTGAGGTCACCTTGGCAAAAGATGTTGTCGGCGAAGATGCTATGGCAAGAGTCAAAGCGATAAAATGCTGTGATATCCTTCTTCTGGAAAACCTGCGTTTTGAAAAAGGTGAGACAAAGAACGATGCCGGCCTTGCAAAAGCTCTGGCAAGCATGGCAGATGTCTATATCAATGATGCTTTCGGTGTCAGTCATCGTGCTCATGCTTCAGTAGAAGGCATTACGCACCATTTTGACAATGAACACAAGGCTGCGGGATTCCTGCTTCTAAAAGAGATCAAGTTCTTCGGGGCACTTATCAAGCGTCCTGTACGTCCCTTCGTCTCCGTTGTCGGCGGATCAAAAGTATCAGGAAAACTTGAAGCACTTGTCAATCTTCTTCCTAAAGTGGACAAGATGATCATCGGCGGCGGAATGGCATTTACCTTCTTGAAAGCAC
>JBFEIF010000074.1:0-11411 GCA_041553795.1 Sulfurimonadaceae bacterium | reverse complement strand
TTCTATCACAGTTTCCCCTTTGGAGTTTAGCTATTACTATACGATCTTGTCCAACTACGGTACCCAAGTCGAGCCGATACTTATCCGAAGTGTACAGAACAGCTTTGGAGAAGAAGTCCGATATGATAATAAAAAAGAGGAACAGACAACGCCGCAGCAGGCTTATATCATGATCGATGTCATGAAAGACGTTATCAAAAAAGGTTCGGGTATTCATGCCCGTGTCAACGGGATCGAGCTGGCAGGAAAGACGGGGACGACCAACAAGGGAGTCGATGCCTGGTTCTGCGGATTCTCACCGGGTATTCAAACGGTTGTCTGGTATGGGAATGATGATAATACACCTATGGCAAAGGGTGAACAGGGAGGACGTACAGCGGCACCTGCTTTTGCCTCGTTCTACAGACAGATCCTGGTGTCGCATCCGGAGATAAAACGGAAGTTTGTCGAACCTGAGGGGATGATATCCACCTATATAGGCAAACAAAAAGAGTTCTTTACACCGACGTCAAAGCCGCCTCAGGTGCAAAACACGCAAGATGCAAACGAAGAACTTCTGTTCTAAGTTTGCCAGATAGTGCTCATAGAACAGGATGTTAAATGCGAAAACTACTTTTTATTATAGCCCTTAGCCTCAGCCTGCATTCAGAGATATTTTCTAAAAGTGGAAGTACATTAGGGGTCTCCAATATGTTTGCTCAGAGTAATGTGTCTTTGGGTGTCAAAGTGGGTTCTGCTTCTGTAGGGACAGAGAGCTATACTATCGCGGGTTTAAATATGAACTATTTTATTGTGGATGACCTGTCAGTAGGTCTTGGATATGAGAAGTGGTTCTCCGGTGATCCTGACATCTCAAAGATAACTCTGGAAAGCAGCTACTATATTCCGGTTGATAAAAAAGTACGTCCTTATTTGGGTGTTCTTTATCGACGTATCATGATAGGCAGCAGTGACAGGCTGAACAGAAGTTTTGATGATGTAGACAGTTATGGATACAGAGTCGGAGTCGCCTTTGTTCAAAAAAATATGCTTTTAAGTGCCGGAGTCGTTCAAGAGAAATATGATTCGACAGATGGCCTGTTTGATGAGACTGAGACCTATGCTGAACTGATGATAGGGTTTATGTTTTAGAGGCCTCTTTTTATCGTCTAAGAAGTACAAACAGAATCACGTTCAAGAAAACTTCCCCCCCCTGCTACAATTACATAATACATTAGAAAATATAGAGTAACTTATTTTTTTATAATTCTATTTATATTTGGTGGTTACAATAATTCAATTTCATATAAAGGTTTTAGATGAAGATTGCATTATTATTCTGTTCAGCAATAGGCATAGGTTTATTTGTCGGATGCGCGTCAAGTCCTAAACAGAACGTCATTCACGAGACAACATCGGGTACACCGGCAGTAAGTATGACACTCGCTCAATCTCCGGATACGAAATCACTGAAACGAAAAGTTGCTATTGGCCGTTTTACGAATGAGACGACATACGGACAGAGCTTTTTTATAGACCAGGATAATAACCGTATCGGCAAGCAGGCCATGGATATCCTGTCTGCAAAACTCTTCGAGACCGGCAAGTTTATTATGCTTGAACGTTCTGACTTGAAAGAGATCCAAAAAGAGCTGAAGATAGGTGACTCATCTGAGTTGAAGAATGCGGCAGACTACATCATTGTCGGTTCGATCACTGAATTCGGACGCAAGGAGGTGAGCGAAGTGGGGATCTTTTCTCGCAACAAAAAACAGGTCGCTGACGCCAAAGTCCATATCAGGATAATTGAGGTCGCGACAGGGCAGATCATCTATTCAGAAGAGGGTAAGGGCCAGGCCTACTCTGAGGCGGCGGTGACTTTCGGCGTCGGTGACAAAGCGGGTTACGACAGCACATTGAATGACAAGGTCCTGGATGCGGCGATCACCAACCTGGCGTCCAATATCATTGAAAACATGCTGGACAAACCATGGAAATCCTACATACTGGGTTTTGAAGACGGTAATATCATCATCTCCGGCGGAAAATCCCAAAACATAAAAGTCGGTACGGAGTTTGATGTCTTAAAAGAGGGGAAGAAAATAAAAAATCCTCAGACCAACATGATGATAACCCTGCCGGGGAAAAAGCTGGCAAGGATAAAAGTATTGATGAGTGTAGGTGACACACCTGATTCGGAGGTTTCTATGTGCAGTATTGTGAGCGGAGACCTGGGCACTTACCTAAAGAGTAAAAAATTTAACGACTTGTATATTCAAGAAAAAGAATAAGGAGTGAAGATGAGAAAATTAGCTTTGGCACTGCTATCGGTATTTTTTGTACTTATGGCGGGATGCGGTTATAAAGAGGGGGGCAAGATAGAAGAACAGGCTTCGTATCTTTACTTCACCGGAAATGCAAAAGGTGCGGAGGTGACGATCGATCACTCCTCTTCATTTATCGTTGAAAAAGGCGGAACGCAGGAGCATTATAAAGTCGCTCCCGGAAAACACACTATTGTCGTCAAAAAAGATGGCAATGTCGTTGTCAACCGCTCCCTTCTGGTGGGCGATGGGATAGCAAGAGAAATCAACGTTCCGTAAAGAAAGGCGAATCAATGATCAAACAGATATTGACTGCGGCTTTGGCATCAGCAGCTTTTCTTATGAGCGGTTGTGCCGGTCAAAAACCGATGTATGAATATGGGAATTATTCAGAGACCTATTATCAGCTCAAACAAAATGGAGATGCAGCGACCACGGCAGCATGGAAGAGCTCTTTAGAAGAGTCAATAGAAAAGTCCAATGCTCAGGGGATCAGAATAGCGCCGGGTATCAATGCGAATCTGGGGTATCTATATTTAAAAGTCAATGATGCTGATAAGGCGATATCTTTTTTCAAAGCAGAAAAAGTACTGTACCCAGAGTCGATAGTATTTATGGATAAATTGATCAGGAAAGCGGTACTTATGCAAGAAGGAAAGGGTAATCAATGAGAATCTTTATCAAATATATTGTTATTCCTGCCTTTGGCTTATTGCTTTTTACAGGATGTGTTCCCAAGATGACCACCAAAGGGCAAGAGTTTCCGGGTATGTACTCTGAAAAACCGAGGTCGCTGCTGATCATGCCGCCGATGAACGAAAGCACCGCGGCAGACGCCAAAGATTATTACGCGACTACTATAGAGATACCTTTGGCTTTTCATGGGTTTTATGTCTTCCCCTATGAGATAACATCGGACGTACTGAAACAGCAGGGTATCTATGATTCAGAGCTTTTGTATACCATGCCCCTGAACAAGTTTTATGAGTATTTCGGAGCGGACGCAGTCTTGTTCACAAAGATAAAAAAATGGGATACCTCTTATATGGTCCTTGTCTCTAGTCTGACAGTCTCGATCGATGCTGAGATCAAGTCAACAAAAACATCTCAAGTGCTATGGCAATATAACGGTACAGTCGTTGTTGATCTGAGCGGAGGAGATACCGGCGGAGGCTTGGCAGGCTTGATAGAAAAAGTAGTCGTTACTGCTGTAAATACTGCAGCAGCAGACTATACGACGTATGCAAAACAGGCTAATGCACGTTTTATCGGGAGCATGCCATATGGCTACTACCACCCGGTTTATCTAAAAGACCAAGACTCTAAGGTGCAAGACCAAACCCCTGAAGAGTAAGTCTATAGCTGACAGGAACGGACAGTCCTAGACTTAGTAGGCTCTGTTTAGTGCAGAAAATATAGCCTTAACAGAGGCGAGTGAGATATTTGTATCTGCCCCTACACCGTAAAATGTTTCCAAGTCTTCTCTTTGCACCTGAATATAGGCGATCGCTTCCGCCGATGATTTCTCATCAGAGGTATGCTGTGCATAATCCTTGATGATAAAAGTATGAGGGTACTCTTTTTCAAGGGCATGTTTACATGCATCTATCGGCCCGTTTCCGACTCCCTCGGATTTTACCTTTTTGCCATTGAGCTTATAGGTCAGTTTACATGAGACAGTATGGTCTTTGTTGGTCTTTGCCGTAAAATCAACCAGTTCAAGATGCGCCTTAGGTTCGAAATAGGTCCTCTTAAAGATGGATAAGATCTCCTCAGACTCCAGCTCTCTGCCTTCCGAATCGGTAACCGCCTGGACTATCTTTCCGATCTCAGGATGCATCTTCTTCGGTAGAGAGTATCCGTAGCTGTCTTCAAGAAGATAAGCCACACCGCCTTTTCCTGATTGGGAATTGATACGGATGATCCCCTCATAGTTGCGTCCAAGATCATCCGGATCGATCGGTAGATAGGGGACTTCCCAGAAATCACTCTCTTTGGAACGCTGGTAGGCAAGACCTTTGTTTATGGCATCCTGATGCGAACCGGAGAATGCTGTATAGACAAGCTCTCCTACATAAGGGTGACGTTCATGTGTCTTCATGTCGGTACAGCGCTCGACGACATCAAGGACCGTCGTGATGTCCGAGAAGTCAAGTTCAGGATCAAGCCCTTGCGTGTACATGTTCAAGGCCAGGGTGATGATATCTACATTTCCGGTTCTTTCCCCATTTGACAAAAGCGTACCCTCGACTCTGTCAGCACCGGCCAAAAGTGCCAGTTCAGTAGCAGCTACGGAAGTCCCTCGGTCGTTATGCGTGTGTGTCGAGATAAGGATGTTCTTTCTGTTGTCCAAATGACGTCCCATCCATTCGATCTGATCGGCATAGACATTCGGTGTTGCCATCTCGACGGTTGCGGGAAGATTGATGATGACCTTACGCTCTGCACTGATTCCCCAGGCAGCTGTGACGGCATTACAGATCTGGGCTGAAAACTCCAGTTCTGTACCGGTAAAGCTCTCGGGAGAGTATTCCAAAGAGATCTTGCCGTCATGCATCTTCTCATATTTCTTGACAAGCTCAACACCTTCAAGAGCAAGCTCTATGATCTCCTCTTTGCTTTTTTGAAAGACGATCTTTCTTTGGGCTACGGAAGTCGAGTTATAGAGATGCACGATGGCATGTTTGACGCCTTTCAATGATTCAAAAGTACGTTCTATAAGGTGTTCACGGGCCTGGACAAGTACCTGTATTGTCACATCGTCAGGAATAAGCTTGTCATCGACCAAACGGCGGATGAAATCAAATTCTACCTGTGAGGCTGACGGAAAACCTACTTCTATGTTTTTGAAACCAAGTTTGATAAGGAGCTTGTACAGTTCGAGTTTTTGGTCCATGTTCATAGGTGTAATCAATGCCTGATTACCATCGCGTAGGTCTACGCTACACCAGATAGGTGCTTTTTCTATAACCTTGTTAGGCCACTCTCTGTTAGGTAGATCGACCTGTGGATAAGGACGATATTTCTGTACAAATTCCTTCATAAGGATCCCTTAAAATATTACAAGCAGTGCTTGCAGTTAAACTCGAATTTCAATAGATGACTATTGATGATGCAATTATAGCAAACACAGAGCCAAAGGCACATAAGAATGGGAAAATACGGAGGTAAAAAGCAAATGTTTATGGTATGGCTGCTGATGACCAGCAGCCAAAGAGCGGTTAAAAAGAGTAGCCCAATCGGATAGAGACAGCATGATCACTGGTCGAATCACTGAGTCCATAGGCATAATTTAAGGAGGTAAACCAGTTTTTATCCAGACTGTAAAAGTTGTAGAGTGAGATATTTTTGATATCTTCTATGCCTTCGTAAATACCGTTTGCCTGATAACACGCGGTACTCGCATACCATTTTGGTGTCAGATAATACCCTATCCCTCCGCTGTATGCGTTGGTATTCTGATAGGTGACGAGATTAGGAATATCATCATCATTTATCTGGGTAAAGTTATACCCTCCAAAAAGGTTGACTCTGTTCATAGAATAGGTGGCGCTGATTGAACCGATATAATCCGTGTTGTTATTGTTCAGTGTCGAATCAAAGGTCGGCAAGACGACTCCCGCTCCCAAACGGATACGAAAATCTTCGGATACAGGTATAAGATAATAGGCAGCCAGAGTCGTATCCGTTATCCCGCTGCTGCTGTATGAAGCACTCTCAGACGAATAATAGGCACTCAAGGCCTGCAGTGAGAAGTTCTTGTAAAAATAGTCCAGCTGCAGAGTCGTGGCATAGGTGTCTGTTTTTTCATTCGTATTGTAATTGATCTGAGAAAAACTCTCTCCGACGATAATATCATAGCGGTGTTCAGACTCCAGTGGCTGCAGACTACACCCTTTTATATCAACCATCTCTGTTATAGGCGTATTTGGACACTGGTCCGCCTCATCGAGGACACCGTCCAGATCAGAGTCTGTGTAAGCCAAAAGTGCCGAGACCGTCATCATAGATAATAAAAATATTCGCATGTGTCACCTTTTGATAGTCCGCTGCCGCGGAGCCAGATTTATTGTTTCCCAAAACCCTGGGTCTGAGTCTGAGAACTGTTGATGATAGTCTCCTGGCGGAACTGGTCTGCACCCTGTCTTTGATTCATCTGTTCTGTCTTATTCATGTTCTGTATCTGGTCCATCTGCTGCTGCTGGACTTTTGTCTGAATACGTTTTTGTTCTTGGGTCTGCTCCGCAGTCTTGACCTGATTTTTGTTCATCTGCTTTTGCATCTGCGCAATCGTCTCGGCACGTTCCTCTTCGTTCATCTGGGCGAGTTCCAATTTAAACTTGTTCATCAGCTCCACACGTTTGGCCGGTTCTGCATTTTTGATCTCATTGATCTTCAGTTCCATCTCCTCGCTCTGGATCTTTTGTGCAAGTTCAGGCATCTTTTCACGAAGCTTGTGCATCGCACGGATACGCTGTTCTTCACCCATGTTGCCCAGTTCAAATCTAAACTCCTTGATCAGTGCGGGACGTTCTGTAGCTGTTGCCTCTTTTATTGCTGCAATATCAGCTGTAAGCTCATCTGCACTGATATTGACAAGGCTTCCAAGAGCGATGGCAAGGACTATACTTGTGGTTAATCTATTCATTTTGTTTTTCCTATGCTGAATTTTGAGAGGGAAGTATGACATTGAAGTGTTAGCAGTGTATTAGCTACTCTGCTGACACGCTGCCAAGTTCAAGTGTAAAGGTCGAGCCGATGTCTATTTCTGAATCGACATAGATAGGGATATGAAGTGAATCGCATAGTTTTTTGACGATATGCAGTCCTATCCCCAAGCCTCTGTCATGCTCTTTGTAAAAACGTTCAAAGACTTTCTTCGGATGGAGGATCCCCTTTCCTGTGTCTTTGATGATGAGTCTTTTATTTTTAGCGTCGAGCAACAGTTCGACAGAGCCCTTCTTTTTGTTGTATTTGGCGGCATTGGAGATAAGATTGTCAAGAATACGGGTAAGCGCATCCGCATTGGCATAGACCTTGAAGGAGTCTAGCCGATCCGTAAAAGTGATGTTTGAGTACTGCTGTGCAAAGAATGCCAAACGTCTTTGGATAAGTTCTTTCAGATCGAGCGTCTCGTTTTGCAAGGGACTTTCATCTATATAGCTGCGAAGATTGTCTTGAAGGCTGAGAATAATCCCGACTGCCTGTTCCAGGCGCAGCGCTTTTTTGTTTTCAGGCTGTTCTTCTCTCAAGAGCGAAGCATTAAGACGCAGACTGGAGAGGGGTGTATTGAAATCGTGCAAGATATCTTTGATAAACTCATCGCTCAGGATCAAAGCCTGTTTGAGAGGCCGTAAGGCATACCATGAAAACACAAAAGAGACTGCGGCAAGGACCATGAGGACAAGAAGGTACTTATAGATGTGCTGTTCTTTGATCGCGTCAAGTGCTTGTTCATATTGCTGTTCGGGATAGAGCAGTTTCATCACATACCCGGATGTGTTGGGAATGCTGAAAAGCGCATAGACTCCCTGAGTGTTTTTATAAAACTGATAGAGTTTGTCCTGATCTGCTGTGATGAAGTCAAATTCGAACTTGGTACATTTGAGGTCGAAGCTGCACAGGCGCATCTGTGTGAAAAGCTCTTTGTCCAGGGAATCGACCTCTTTGGTGTAGCTGCGGTAAAGGATGATGCTCATCAGCAGCGTAAGGGAGGTGAAAAAGAGAAGAAAACTTTTAAGGGATGATTCGACTTCAACACGCTTCAAGGACATAGCCGACACCTCTTACATTCTCTATTGGAAGCCCCGTAGTCTGCTTGAGCTTGTTGATGGCCACACGAAGCGCGGTTGAAGAGGGCTGGGTAAGGCAGTCCAGCAGGATCTCCTTGTCTATGACTCTGCCGGGGTTATGATAAAACTGCTGAAAGAGCTCCTGCTGCACATCGCCTAAGGAGAGACGTACGCCTGCTTTTCTGAACTCATTGTTTTTTTCATCGTAGCTAAAGTCGCCGCAGGTAAAAAGCTCGTTAGAAACAGAAAGTTTTGCTTTGATACGGATAAGAAGCTCTTCGGGGAAGAAGGGTTTTTTCAGGTAATCCTCGGCACCGAGGGTAAATCCTTTTGAGATACTGTTGATATCGACCATGGCGCTCATAAAGATAGTCGGCGTCTTGTCGGAAGCATCCCGAAGACTTTCAAGAAGTTCGAACCCGTCGATCTCGGGTACGTTGATATCAAAGACATAAAGCGCATACTTATGTGCATAACATAGTTCGGCAGCTTCTTCGCCGTTCACTGCAAGATCGACGGTGTAGCCATTCTCTTCAAGCATCTCTTGAAGTGTCTCACCCAAGAGCTGGTCGTCTTCCAAAAGCAGTATTCTATTTGACATTGCAATACTCCTGTACTATGTTTCGAAGAAGACAATCCGGCAAGAAAGCCTCATCTTTTATTGACTTATTATAGCCTTGAACTCTCTATGCAAGGCTTAACTGTTTGAAGAAAAAGGGATATAATGGTGTAAAAAACAGAGCGAGCTACATGAAGATTGTTATAATAGGCGGTATCGCCGCAGGAATGAGCGCAGCTGCCAAAGCCAGAAGAGTCATGGAAGGGGGACAGGTTACTGTGTATGAGAAAGGTGAGCTTATCTCATTCGGAGCCTGTGGACTTCCATATTTCGTTGGTGATTTCTTTCAGGATGAAGAGTATATGCTGGCACGAAGCGTAGAGCAGATGCAGTCTGTGGGTGTGGATGTCAAGGTGTCACATCAGGTGTTGCAGATCGATCCGCAACAAAAACGGATCAAGGTAAAGAACCTTCTTACCGACATGGTCTTTGAAGATGACTACGACCGGTTGATGATAGCGACAGGGGCTGATGTCATCAAACCGCCTTTTGAAAATTCCGGACTGAAAAATATCTTTACACTGACAAAGATGCAGGACGGATTGAAGATGAAAGAAGCGGCACTTAGTGACGAGGTCAAAGATGTCACCGTTGTCGGCGGCGGTTTTATCGGGGTCGAAGTGGTCGAAGCGATGAAGAACCTGGGAAAGAAGGTCCGTCTCATCCAAAGAAGCGATCGTATCTTTAACAAGATATTTGATGAACGGATAACCGATCTGATGCAGGAAGAACTCTTGGCCCATGATGTCGAACTGGTCCTGAACGAGGGAGTCAAAGGGTTTGAAGGAGATACAAGCGTCACAGCTATTGTGACGGATAAGCAGCGGTATGAGACGGATCTGGTCGTTATCGCTACGGGTTTTAAGCCAAACACCGATTTTGTGAAAGAGCTTGGGCTCAATATGCTTTCCAACGGGGCGATCATCGTTGACCACAGAGGCGAGACAAGTATCAAAGACATCTATGCCGCAGGCGACTGTGCCAGTGTCCCGCATATTGTCAAAGGTGAAGATGTTTATCTTGCTTTGGCAACCGGTGCGAACAAACTTGGCCGTGTGGCAGGCTCGAATATGGCAGGTGAGGAAGCCTACTATCCAGGCTCATTAGGTTCAGCCTGTGTAAAAGTGATGGACTTTGAAGCGGCCTTGACGGGATTGAGTGAGGATGATGCGATCAAACTGGGTGTTGACTATAAAACCGTCTTTGTCAAAGACAAAAATCATGCCGGTTATTATCCCGGTCGGGAAAACATCTATATCAAATTGGTCTATGATGCCAAGACACGGGTGATTTTGGGCGGTGAGATCCTGGGTAAGAATGGGGCGGCTTTGCGCATTGATGTCATCGCGATGGCGATCAAGGCGAAGATGACGACTGAAGATCTTGGGATGATGGACTTTTGTTACGCGCCTCCCATCTCAAAGACATGGGATGCACTGAATGTGGTCGGAAATGTTGCTAAATAGTTAAGCGAAGATATCGTTGTCAGGATTTTTTTCCTGATATTTGACGATATATGAGCATTGTGCTACGGCTTTTTTACCGTCTTTTCTGATCTGCTCTAGTACATCTTCTAAAAGCTGCTTAGCCAAACCTTTACCCGCCAGTTCATCAGGAACGATAGTATGAGTAAGGTGCATGTTGCCGTCTTGGTCATCATAGGTGATATAAGCGATATGTCCGTCAATATGGTATTCATATTTACATTCTGGTTCGTTATGGATAAGTGTGTATGACATGTTTTTTTCCTTATTTGTTTTGCGAATTTTAACATATTTTAAAATCAATGCGGTTTTCTCAAGTTCGTTTCACTTCTGGTATAAAGCACGAAACTTCAAGGTCGATATGTTGCTCTCTTCGCCAAAGATACTGAACTCCAGCTCTTTCAGGTCGTAGTTTTCAAACAGACGCAGTTCATTTCGTTCCAATGGCCATGGCGGTCCGTTGAACCTTTCGCCCTGATTCTTTCCATGTGCGATTGCAAGGACCTTGGCAGAAGGAGCCAGCAGGGAGCTGATAGCGCCTATGATCTTGTTTCGAAACTCCAAAGGCAGGGATTGGATGGTCAATGCTTCAAAGACAAAATCATACTGTCCGAGCATCGATTCGGGAAGCTCAAAGATATCCTGGACCCTGAAATCGACATCGGTGTAGTCAAAACGTTTTTGACACCAGGCGATAGCCGATTGGGAGATATCGATAGCCGTCACATCAAAGCCGGCTTCACTGAGTGCCACAGCATCGTCACCTAGGCCGCAGCCGACGACGATCGCCTTGCCTTTTGCCTGATGGTTTTGCAGGTATTCGACAAGAAATTCGTTGGGCCGCATCTTTGCCCAGGGGATCTTTGTCTCGTCTTGTTGGCTTTGCCTGTACAGTGTCTCAAACCAGGCGCTTGCTTCTTTCGTTCCCATATTCAGCCTTTTTTTCTTCTCTTGGAATTATATTATAAAATCTTTGGGATACAATCTTTCAGTCGCTTGTAATGGATTTGGAACTAGAATGGATGAAAGATATCCTTGTTATGACCCAGGAGATATGAGATGATAAGACACATACCTTACCGTTCACTCTATTACGCTGATCACGGATGGCTGAGAAGCCGTTTTCACTTCTCCTTTGCAGAATATAGAAATGCGGATAATATCTCATACGGTCCGCTTCGGGTCATGAATGATGACCGGATACAGGGTCATA
>JBFEIF010000073.1:0-11418 GCA_041553795.1 Sulfurimonadaceae bacterium | reverse complement strand
GCACAGTGTCATCGAGCACAGAGAAGAGCTTATCAACAGCTGTGACATCGAATGCATGAAGAAAGCGACCGACAGGATGCTGCGTTCTGGCATAACGACTTTCGGGGCCGTCTCTTCACACGGCATGGACTTGGAAGCAGCAGAAAAAGCCAAACAGAACGTTGTCTTTTTCAACGAGGTCATCGGCTCTCAGGCGACGATGGCAGATGCGCTTTTCGGTGACTTCAAAGCACGGCTTGAAGCTTCTGCGACAATCAAAAGAGAAGGTTTCCATCCTGCTATCGCTATTCATTCTCCCTATTCTGTCCACCCGGCTTTGATCAAAAAAGCAGTTGAACTCGCCAGAGTGAGAGACTATCCTCTTACTGCACACTATATGGAGAGTCCTGCTGAGCGCCATTGGCTGGACAGCAATGAAGGCGATTTCAAGCCCTTTTTCAATGATCTTTTAAAACAGGACTATGCCGTAAACAGCTCCAAAGAGTTTTTACAGTATTTCAAGGATGTCCCGACCCTCTTCACCCATGTCGTTCATGCCGATGAAGAAGAGTATAAAGAGATCAAAAGTGCCGGCCATACCATCATACACTGTCCCGTATCAAACCGTCTTCTTGGCAATGGAGCCTTGAACCTGGATGAGATCGAAAGACATCAGATCAAATGGCTCTGCGGAACGGATGGACTGAGTTCAAACTACGATCTGGACCTGTTTGAAGAGATGAAGATCGCCTTGTTCATGCATAAAGAGTCTGATCTTTTACAATTGGCCAAAGACCTTCTTAATTCTGTTACAATAAACGCAGCGCAGGCTCTCAAGCTTAACACCGGAGAGATAGCAGAAGGCAAGAATGCCGATATGCTGGTCCTTGAACTGGGGGGTGAACCTATGGAACAGCTTCCTGTACATCTGATCCTGCACCATTATCCGATTTCAAATATCTATATCAACGGTAACCCTACGGAGGTCGACTTATGAGTACACTGAAACAGTTTTTTTCACCTTTTTTCGCTATTATGAAGTTTATCCAGGAACACTTCAAGGCCATGATCTTTCTGCTTATCCTCTTTCTGGTCTTTTCTCCTTCGGAAGGAGAACTCAAGCCTGCAAACCTTGCCGAAGTAAAACTCGAAGGTATCATCATGGATGCTTCTTTGGTCGTCGACAGGCTCGACAAGGTCCGACAAGACAAGAGTATCAAAGGCGTCTTGTTTGTCGTCAACTCTCCCGGCGGTGCGGTTCCTCCATCCATCGAGATCATGGAAGCGATCAAGCGTCTTAAAGCAGAAAAACCTGTCATCGTCTATGCAGCCGGGACGATCGCAAGCGGTTCATACTATGCTTCGATCTATGCCAATGAGATCTATGCCAATCCCGGTTCTATGGTAGGCTCGATCGGTGTCATCATGCAAGGCGGAAACTTTTCAGAACTGGCAAAAAAGATAGGTATCTCAACGCAGATCGTCAAGGCAGGAAAGTTCAAAGAAGTCGGTACGGCTGCCAGAGAATGGACACCTTATGAGACTGCCGAACTAGAGAAAGTCGTACACAACACCTATGATCTTTTTGTATCAGATGTCGCAAAAGCCCGTAATCTTGATCCGATCAATCATACAGAGTTTGCCGACGCCCATATCTTTACCGCTTCTCAAGCCAAAGCAGTCGGACTGATAGACAAGGTCGGTGTCGGATATGATGCTAAGAGTGCGCTGGTAAAGCTTGCAGGCATCAAAAAACCTGTCTGGCAAGAAGAGGACAAGATGGAATCATTCATGCGCCGTCTTAGCAGTGAAAGCGCCTCTTTTCTAGGGGCTTATTTCTCAAACCTTACACTTAAATAAGCTTTATTGGGACAAGATAAACCTACTAACGTTTATCCCAGCTGAGCACTCCCCATTTTTCCAGATCACTTTGCAAGCTCTTCATATCCCTGTCGCTTTTGTGGCAGGCAAAGCAGGCGTTCGTCTCTTGCGGCATATTATATTTCAGTGTCTCATCCGGTGTTGTGAATCCAAAAAGATGTGAGCGCACTGTTATCGGCGACTTTCCGGTATGGCGGCCGACTTTAGGCATATGGCATTCGACACACAGTGAACCTTTTGACTCCTCTTTATGGTGAGTATGTTCTTGCAGCGTTTCCTGATGCGGTCCGATGATAGAACCGAAGGTATGGCACTTCATGCACAAGTCATTGCCGCTGTTTTTTTCCGCTGTCGGCTCAAGGGTATGCGGATCGTGACAGTTGATACAGGTAATACCGTGTCTGCCTTTCATAGAATGGACAAACTCGTTTCCCTGTGTACGGTTCTTTTTTGCTGCTCCGTTGGCATAAAACTCTTTTGTCTCCTGCCCCAGTACAAAAGGCGCTACGTACTTATACTCGCTTAAAGGTTTACCGGCTTCATATCCCGAAGGATAGTCTTTCGCATCACCAATAAGGTCACTCATATTATGGTCCTTCAAACGTACATCCCGATTGCGCATATGACATTGCAGACAGACTTCATTTTGTCTGACAGGATCGCTTAAAGAAGCAAGATAGACCTTTGAAGTCGGCTCCTCGACATGTTTCGAAGCCGGTCCGTGACAAGACTCGCATGCGATACCGGTGTCCACTCTTTTTTCAGTCGACATAAATCCTGTAAAATGACATCCGTCACAGGCTCTTGAAGTCGGAAATTTTTTATTATCATGTTCATAAGCATCTTTATACCAGTACTTCCACGGTTTAAACTTTTGCCAGCCTTTCGTTTCGACATTCCATTGATAATTACCTAAGATATAGTCTTCACTCCCATTAATGTCCTGACGCATCATATAACGCTGCTTGAACTTTCCCCCTACCGTATAGACCGCATCTTTTAAGGAAAAGTCCGCATCTTCAGGAAGCTTTGAAAAATCTGCCACAACGACAGAAGGATCTTTTCTAAGGTCCTGTATCATCTTTGGATGACGCGAATGGCTCCATGCCTTGTGCTTTTCTTTGTGGCACTGCGCACATTTAGATGCACCGACAAAACTTGCTTCACGTTGATCAACACCTTGCAGGTCGACAACAGAACCTACGCGTTCCTGAGTCAGCTGTTGATAAAAAGGAAAAAGTTTTGCCGCGTTTTTATAGCCTATATATCCTCCAGCAAGAAGACCGAGTACAACCATGTAGATCACTATCTTTTTCAACTTTTTCTCCCCGGTGAAACATCACCATATTTACGGCTTATTTTAGCCAAACTAAAACAAAATCATATGTTTTTCACCTACATACTGGTATTAAAGGCATTATAGTACTACTAAAGAGCTCTCTGCTTTGAGACTTTATTGCCACTAAACCGGTGCTTCTGATCCAAGAAATAACCAACAAAAAACAAATCTGATCATCTATACCAAAGCTGGCATTGAGAACCTGATCTTAAAAGCGGACAAAGGGTACACCCAAGTCAACAGAGGCTCAAGTGTGGCATCTGATACGATAACAGGAACAGCTAGCTTTACCGACAACTATCTCACGGAGAGACTTGAACTTTATGGACAGTGGAATCCTATACCTTTTACCGGAAATACGATCTATGGAAACATTGATGGCGATGCCATAGGACAAATAAATGATATTTCCGGAAATACATTTGCCACATCTCGACCGACAGCAGGTATTAAAGTCTTTGTCGATGCTAATGAGATTGACCCACGAAGAGGAAGAGTGGTTATTTATAACTACGACGATGCTGATAGTGTGAGTGTCGATCTAAGTTCTATTTTGAAAAATGGTGAGGCGTATAGGATCCACAGTGTCTTTGGCCTCTTTGAGAATGCTTTATTGACGGGTGTCTACAATGGGGCTTCTGTTTCTATACCGATGGGAACAGTTCCTCCACCTCAGCCAAATGGGAATAGTACTGGAATTGATGCGGATGATGGTCCTAAAAAAAGTTCAGTGTCTTTATCGTCATCCACGGCAGATGTTAGTATATAATTCGATATGAATTATATACTTGTAGACGATCTTGATATCCATGAGCTGAAGATCTATCAACAGCTCAGAGACAATGCCTTCACTCCGGACAACAGCTTTATCGCTGACAGTCCCAAAGTCATCAATAAACTCCTTGAAACTCCTATTCAGGTAAAAAGCATACTTGCGACGAAAGAGTATTATGACACCTACCAGGCCTTGCTATCTACCAAAGACATACCGCGTCTTTATCTAGCAGACAAAAAGCTGATGCAGGAGATCGTCGGTCATAAGATACACCATAACGCCATGATGCACGGGATCCGGCCGGAAGAGACACCCCTGGATGAGCTAGGAGAGAACATCATAATGCTTGATGAGATATCATCCACAGAGAACATAGGCTCTATCGCAAGGTCCGCAGCCGCACTTGGTGTTGACTCCTATCTTTTGCCGAAACAGGGACCCCACCCTTACGGCAGAAGAGCCTTAAGAGTATCTATGGGGCATATGGGCATGCTTCGGACCCACCTTTATGAGGATATCTTCACAACACTGAAGGCGCTTAAAGACAGGGGCTATACAATATTTGCCGCAGAAGTCACACCGGACTCTATCCCCCTTTGTGAGATACAGGTGCCAAAAAAATGGGTCTTGCTGATGGGACATGAGGGCAAAGGTATTTCTAAAGAAGTCCTGCGCGTCTGTGATAAGGAAGTAAAGATCGAGATGACCGAGGGTGTCAAAAGTTTTAATGTCAGTGTCGCTGCTTCGATCTTGATGTATCAGTTCAAATACACTAAGCTCAGCGATAGGTCATAGTACCTTTTTTTTCCGTACTATCTTTTTCATATCTTTTGTCAACTTAAGACCGATAAGAAGATTCTTGATAGCCTGTTCGGGCTCTTTTATAAAGGGAGTGATATGATAGATCTCTATCCCCCCTTTTTCCAAGACATTTTCTATGTTACTGCAAAAAATCCCTGCAACGATGTAGTTACAGCCCCCGATGGCTTCCAGGATGATATAATGGTCTGCCAGATGATTCAGGTCGGCCTTCACTATATCGCTGCATCCGTCAGAGCACATCATAGGATCACAGATCATACTCTCATCTTCCTCTACCCAGGGGTTTTGTGAGAATCTATCAAATTCATACACAAGAAGTTCATCTTGTTTACTCACCGAATAGATCGCAAAACCGGGTGCGGTCCAAGGATTATAATGATAGATTTTTTGTTCCCTGTTTAAAGGGATCGCAATTTTTAAGTTCATACCTGCACTTCATCTTTTTTAATCTGATTGTGCCGTTTTTTACACCTAAATAATCAACTTTACTGCTCAAAAAATAATCAGAAATAAACAATAACCGTTTATTTCATCATACTATGCTAAAATAGGGACAGTTTAAAGCACGATCTCGCTGAAAAGCGGTCTCTCTTCTATCGTCTCCTTCATACACAAAGACCTGATTGCCTCAAGCCTTGTATACAATGCATCCTCTTTTTCATGACACAGGCCCAAAAGGTCATCGATCAGGCATCCGAAGGCTCTTACTTCGATCTTCTCATACAGGGCATTACCCGCTTCATACAGACTCGCTGCTCCAAAATCTCCAAGGTAACAGTGATGTGCTTCGTCAACAAGTATGTTATGTGCATAAAGATCACCGTGCATCAGACCTTTGGCATGAAGATGTGCAGAGGCCGAAAGGATTGCCTTGGCCACCTTATAGACAGCTTGTGCACTAAATTCTCTTCCTTGTGCAAAGGTATCACGGGTACAGGTATCAAAGTCAGGAGGAAAACCGAGACTTCTAAATGAAGGTGGGATGAGTTCTAGAAGAAGCCCAAGCCGCCCTTCCTCATCTATCTTTGCAAGGACCTTGATAAGATGGGCATGCTCGCCGGTGCTCATATAGGCATTCATCTCATCTCGGGCGTAACCGTCACTCGTCACTTCTGCTTTGAAAAGCTTGACCGCGACCTCTTTGTCCAAACTTCGAGAATATCCCTTATAGATCTCTCCCGAAGCGCCCGATCCCAAAAGCTCTTGCACCTCAAGATCATCATAGGCAGTCTTTGGCAAAGAGACATCCTTATATCCCGAACATGGGTTGCCTGAAAAAGCCAGCCATGAGAGTTTGGGAAGACGCAGCAAAGATTCCGGTATCACCTCTATCTCATTTGCCGACAGACGCAGCAATTCCAGGTTTTTACACTCCCCGATCTCTTTGGGTATGACCCTGATCTGATTACCGGCCAGAGCACACTTTTGCAGTCTGTGCAATCTGCCTATAGACTTAGGAAGGATTTTAATACGATTGTCGGTGAGTATAAGCCAGCTTAGTCCAAGAGGAAGGATGTCTTCATCAAAGGTCTCAATCGCATTCGCTTTGAATCCAAGCATATACAGTTCTTTGCACTCTCTAAAGACGGAAGGGACCTCGGTCAATAAATTATTTGAGAAAAAAGCTATCTTCAGTTTTCCCAAACGGCTGATATCTTCCGGAAGCGAACTCAACCGGTTATTGCTCAGGTCTAGTATTTCCAAGCTGTCTGCCAGTTCAAATATCTCTTCGGGAAAATGGCTGAGTTCCGCAGAAAGTGTCAGCCGCTTTATTCCTTTTAATTCTCCCGAACAGAGTTGTTCCAAGGTATGCATAGATCTCTTTTTTTCTGTAATTTTAACGTAACTTCCTTCAGTAGCTTAATCTGCTGCATAACCATGTCCATCCTGTGATGATCATCAAAAACTGCAGCAGTCTTGATAAGGCCGGAAGAACACTCCTAATCTTTTTTGCAAAAGGTTTTGTGATATAATTCCGCCTAATGAGCAAAAAAACTAAATCGACCAAGATCAATAAAAAAATACTCAAGACAAGTCTTGCATTGACAATTTTTATACTCTTTTCTTCTGTCATAATATTGATGAGTTCTCTACTGAATACGAAGAAGTCATCGCTTCAAGACCTGGGCTATACCTTTTCCAAATCAGGGAATACGACTCCAAGAAAGTTCAAAGTAGAGTCTGAAGAAGAGAGTATCTACAATCTCGGCGAATACCGAGTCAATCTCAACGCCCGAAACTATCTGACTTTCGACCTCTCTGTCAAATGCCCCGATGAGTCGTTTCATACCCTGCTTGAGAACAATATCCTCATCCAGAACGCTGTTCTCGACACCTTCTCGACCTATGGAGAGATCTATATGCCAAATACTGTTTCCGGCAAGGAACGTATCAAAAAGAAGATAAAACAAAATATTTATGATGCCTTTGGCCATTCGCTCATAGAAGAGGTCTATTTTAATAAATATCTTATACGGTAGGCTACTCTTCACCCTTTCTTAATTTTTTAAATCGCAGAGTATGTTTCACCATAATATTGGCAAGAAAAAAGCATAATTCTTCAATTTTCCATCAGGGGCAATAATGTCAGAACAACTTTCAAAACTGCATGTACGGTTCATCCAGACACAAAAGAAGCTTTACATTCAAAGAGACACGTCGGCAAAGGAAGAGTCCCTTCCTATAGCACAGCTTTATGTCAAAGACAATCACAACTTTTACATGATAAACCAAAATGACATGATCCAAGACGGAAGTACGCTTTCTTTGATATTCAAAGAAGCGACACCTGCACTCAATACCCTCCGCTCTACTGCGCGTGTCCAGGTTCTTGATAAAGAGAGTGAAGACTACGAAGATGCGCTGATGTTCTTTAACACAGACCCTCATGAGGTCAAACAGGTCCTATTGCTGAATATCCTTGAACTAAGCTAGCCTATACCCCTTCTAAGATATCTTTTACCTATGAAAATGTCATTCTTTGTCACCGAGGGGTAATACCTTCGTAATAAAAGGATTTTAGGATTCCGTGAATAAGAAGTACACTTCTTGGAAAGGGAAACAATGGTAAAAACATTTATAATCATCTCCGCAGTTGCCTTCGGTATCACGGCAGCAGCACTTTCGGACAGTATAGGGCTGTTCAAAGCTCAGAACAACATAGAAACAGCTGACAGTGTCTGTCCCGAATTCTCAAAATACATGGGCAAACTTAGCGGCCAGGATGTCTGCAAACTCAGCGGCGTCTATACAGACGACATAACCCTGACTAAAGATAAGCTCTGGGCCTTGGAAGACGAAGTCATTGTAGGCGGTGACAACACCAACAACGCCGTCCTGCGTATCGAAAGCGGCACAAAGATCTTTGGTCAAAGCGGAGACGACTATCTCTTTATCTCTAGAGGATCACAAATATTTGCCGAAGGCACGCAGAAGGAACCAATCGTCTTTACATCCAAAAAAGACATCATAGGGCTTGCGTCCAAGCACCATAAAGGCGAATGGGGAGGCGTCGTAATAGCAGGGAATGCGCCGACGAATGCCAAAGAGGTGGAACGGTTTGAGTTCGCACTTAGCGGCGGAGAGTTTGGCGGAGACGATCCGCATGACAGTTCCGGTGCCCTGACCTATGTACTCATCAAATATGCAGGTAATGAAGTCGGGATGGACAAGGAGCTCAACGGACTTAGTCTTGGCGGTGTCGGTGACAAGACCCTGATCGATTATATCGAGATCTACAATAATTTCGATGATGGGATAGAACTTTGGGGAGGAACGGTAAACATGAAACATCTCGTGCTTATCGGAAACGGCGATGACAATATTGATACGGATCATGGGTATCGCGGCAATATGCAGTATGTCTATATCAAACAGACAAGTACGACCTCCAGAAACCCGCGGGGTATCGAAGCCGACAACCTGAGTTCAGACTTTTCTGCTTCCCCTATAGCCAGACCTGTTATCGCGAACTTTGAGATGCATGGAAGCGCAGACTCCCATGAGGGTATTCTTCTTCGACGCGGAAGCGGTGCTATACTTATTAACGGCTATGTCGACGGATTTAACAAATGTTTTGGAATACGTGACAGAGAAAGCGCACGAAAAGGCAATATCGAACTGCAGAGTGTTACACTGAGCAGCTGTGATGATGCAATATTCTCATTCAAAAAAGCAACCGGTGTGAGCGAAGAAAAGGTCAAAGAGATCTTTTATCAAAACGGGACCAATGCGACCAACAGTATCACCAAGGCGCAGGACGTACAAGAGCTGACCCAAAGCGCATTTTTTGACAGAGCTCTCTTCGTCGGAGCCTATACGGGAGAAGATGACTGGAGAAAAGGGTGGAGTGTCGGTTTAGACGATTGACCCTCTTTGCAGAGACAAGCTTTTAGCTTCTTTGCTATCACCTGCCTCTTAAGATCAAAAGAGACACCTTTGCCTTTTAAATAGTCTGTGAGGACTTGACCGCCAGGCTTTAAAACCTATTAGAAAACAGAACAAAGCTGACGATTATTTGCTGCGCATCGCTTTTTGATGTGCACTGAACTCCTCAGGTGTGATAAAGCCGTCACCGTCTGTATCGATCTGTGAAAATGTAGCTGCATTTGGAGCATTTCTCAACAACCTGCCCTCTTTTAGCATTTTCTCATGGCGCTTTTGACGTCCGTCTTCAAGTTCGCTCTTAGTTATCTTACCGTCACCGTCTGCATCAAAATAAGAAAACGAAGGCATGTTAAACCCTTGTCCTGCACCCATAAGACCGCTGGCCAATAACGCTGTCATTACGAAACCTTTCATCTCTGATCCTTCAGTTGATATACGATAATTATATATCAATAAAATGATTTTATCATCACATTATCGATTTAGTGTAGGATCATTGCTTGAATATCAGCAGGGGATGGATATCTTTTCTGTATGCCTCCAGATCAAAGCCAGATAAAGGCTTTAATTGAGGTCAGGATATCCAGAGAAGAAGAGAAGCTTTAACTTTTTAAGCCTCTGAAGCGCTTCACTTGGCCTTAGCTACTTTGTTGAAATAAGGCTTGAGCAGGAAATAAAGAACAAAAGCCCATAAGACGATACTGCTAACGATATCCACAAGACCGGCTTCTTCATGCATATGGACCAGAGACTTGGGATTGATATCACTAAGGACAAAGACATAATCCAGTCCCAGTCCAAACAGGATACTTCCGATAACAATACTTCCAAGGTAGATATACAGCGATCGCGTTCCCAACATCTTCTTAACGACACCGATAGTCACCGTATTTGTCGCAGGACCGGCAGACAAGAATACAAAAGCGGCTCCGGCGCTGACCCCAGAGAGCATCAATCCGGCTGCGATCGGCAGAGATGCCGTAGCGCAGACATACATCGGAACAGCAATAATAATGACGATCAGGTAAGATACCCATGAATACTCAACCAACAGCGCACTCAGGTTTTCAGGAATAGCCACCGTGATCAGAGCTCCCAAAAGAAGACCCCATAAAAGAGGTTTTGCGATATCGCCAAGAAGGGTGACAAAGGCATACCGCAATGCTTTTTTCATCGAAAACTTTTTTTCACCCGGACCGGATGTAGAACAGCAGCTTGACCCTGCCCCATTCGAGTCCGTTGAACAGCAGCTCGAAACTGCCTCACTCTTGACAGCAGAAAAAGAGGGTGAAGAAGAGAAGACGGCTTTTGAAGGCGTTCCTGCAGCAGAGAACATAGGCTGGGCAGGTTCGCTCTCTTTGTCAAAGATGTTGGTCAATATTCCTGCTGCCGTCGCGATGACCATAGAGGTCAATGCTCTGTAAAGGGTAAAGACCCAGCCGAACATACCATAGGTCGCCAGTATTGAATCAACACCCGTGATCGGAGTGGAGATCAGAAACGAAAGTGTAGCGCCCTTGGATGCACCGCTTTTTTTGATGCTAGTCGCCAAAGGGATGACGCCGCATGAACATACCGGCAAGGGAATACCGAAGATCGTCGATTTTACGACAGAGGAGACATTCTCTTTGCCAAGATGTTTGGTCACAAGGGTCTCAGGGACAAGTTCATGAAGGATACCGGCAAATACCAGACCGAAAAGGATATACGGAGCCATAGCATTACTAAGCTCAAAAAGTGCGTTCATAAATTCTAAAAGATAGGACATTCTCTCTACTTTCGATGATTTTAAACGAACTATGGTATTTTTTTGCTTGGTTCTTTGTTAAATTTTAAGGCTGGGTCGAGAACTTATATTGAAACTGAAGAAAGATCTTCGATACATTGTTTTGCGCTATCTGATTTTGCGTAATAAAGTCACCCGCATTTAGATAAGCTCCTATAGCCAGGAGTTCAAGTCTCTTTGCTGCCTTATATTTAACGATGACATCATATTCATCGCCTATATGTGTATAGCTATTGCCGTTTTTGTTTGTATACCCAAAAAAGTACCATTTGTCATTGGCCTGGGCAAGGCTGAAATGATGATACTCAAGCTGGATATCCATTTTTGGTACAGGAGTAAAAGAAGATTTTAGCTGTATATCTTCCATATTGGACCATACCATCACATCCATACGGCCGTAATGCAAACCGTCATTCGCGCCGAAGGGAGCAGTGAAAGTCTCTGTTCTTC
>JBFEIF010000072.1:0-11462 GCA_041553795.1 Sulfurimonadaceae bacterium | reverse complement strand
TGGTGGAGCATAGCGGGATCGAACCGCTGACCTCTTCGCTGCCAGCGAAGCGCTCTCCCAGCTGAGCTAATGCCCCACAGGCTTGGAAGATGAGAAGTATATAGATTTATGGCTTAATCGGTTCTAAATGAAGTGTTTTTTAGCTCTTGACTTGCTGCAAAGCCCAGTCATCAGATTGAGCTCTTTTTTTAAAATATATTTCATCTTGTCTCTGTTATAGTTATTGAAAAGTGAACAAAGGATGGCTATGAAACAGGCGGGCTGCAATATGACTAATGCCGAATCTTATATACGTGCCAGTATCGCTTTGTTTATCGCTCTTGTGGCATTAACGTATGAGTGGTGGTCTTTGCTGATTGTTAGTGCCGTACTTTTTTACACCGCCTACAAGAAATTTTGCCTTATGTACAGCCTCCTGGGGATCAATAAAAAGTACAGTATCGAAAACTATTATTATGCGCTTCTTCCCCAATACAGTCCCTATGCAAGTTGTATTTTCAATGAAGAAGGTGAGATCGTCTATATCAATGATGCTGCCAAACAAGCATTTGGCCAGATCTCAAATGCTTCGGATTTTGGGATTATGGACAGTAAGGAGTGCATCCATTCTGACAAGGTCTTTGATATTTTGTACGAAAGTACAGGAAATACCTATCAGCTTCATATACACGGCGTTGCGAAAGAAAAGGTCATGCTGATGTACATTAACAATATCACCAAAGTCCTTGATCTGGAATATATAAATTCGAACCTCGAAAGTAAAGTACAGAAAGCTTTGCATGAGAACGAATTGAAAAACCATCTTCTGGCGCAGCAGAGCAAATTTGTGACAACAGGCGAACTTATGGAGAACATCGGCCATCAATGGAAGCAGCCTTTGGGAGCATTAAGTGCTTTACTCGCCAATATACAGATACGTAACAGTATCATACCTTTAAGCATGGATGAGATGGATGCCGAGATGAACAATGCATCACGGCTGATAAGGATAATGAGCACGACAGTGGATGATTTCAGGGACTTTTTTAAGGCGGATAAGAGAAAGGCTGATTTCAGCATTGATGCCTGTATGAATGATGTCATGCTGATACTGGGATCTTCTCTTAAGAAAGAGAGTATTACGGTCGTCAATACAATAGACCCGGCTATTCAGATAAGGGGATTTAAAAATGAGTTTACCCAGGTCGTACTTAATATCATCAATAATGCCAAAGAGGCTCTTGTAGAGATGGATTCACCGATACGTGAGATAAATGTCAGTACACAGATCGAAGGGGAGAATGTACTGTTGCGCATATCCGATACAGCGGGGGGCATATCAGAAGAACACCTGAGTAAGATATTTGATTCGCATTTCACGACAAAGGCGCACAAAGAGGGGACAGGTATTGGTCTGCATCTCTCAAAGATCATCATCGAACACGATATGAACGGGACCATAAGGGCAGAGAATCGCGATAAAGGTATGCAGTTTGTAGTGACACTCCCCGTGCAGGAAGCGGCTTTTTAAAATTATCCGTGATATTCTCAATAAATCAAAATCTGATTTTGCCGATTTGGAATATCAAGAAGGAGACAGTAATGCAAAATTTTTTATGGATGCTGCTGTTAGCGTCACTCTTATCGGCTGATGAACAGAAATGTACGATCCAGGCCTTGAGTGTTAAAGACAAAAGCTTGATCACAGATGCTTTTATGCAGAAGGTCATAGAAACAGCGCTGCCGTCTGAGCAAAAGCATATTGATGGGCTGTATAAAGTCTTTGTGGGAGAGTTCTCCAGCTATGCAGAAGCTGTCTCTGCACTTCCAATGGTGCGTCAGAAGGTCGGCAAAGATGCCTCTGCCTCGTGTAATCAAGAAGCGTATGCACTGGACCCTCAGCTAAAGATGCAGCAGGCTATGCTGATGGCTCAGGCGAGAACACTTGCGAAGATGAAAGAAGAGAAGGAAGAGGTCAGCGAGAAGACCTTGACGACAGTCGAACCGGTCACAGTGTCCGAACCTATGAAAAAGGTCACAAGTGAGAAGAAAGAGACCAAGAGAGTGGTAGCGGTGCAAAAAGATGTGAAGACGGAAGCACTCTACTGCAAGCCAAGCAAGAAAGCACTCAGGGAGTCAGAGATCGCTGAGGCATTGGCGTTTTACAGACACTCTTCGTATTATAAGTTTACAGACTAGGCTTTTGTCTGCTGCTGTGGTCCAGGCATTCCAGATCAGTATCATACTTCTTTTTGACACTGGCCTGGAGTGCATCGAAAAGGTCTTGAGCTGTCTCTCCATCCCGCGGAAAACTTACAACATCATGCTTGATATAGGTCGCAAAGAACTCTTCAAACATATTGGCGACAACGGTCGCTCCATATTTGTCAGTCTGATAGAGTATGAAAAAGTAGGCATTGTCATTATGGACATAGGAGTCTGATGAACGGACGACCTGCTGCAGACTCTCTTCAACCTGAACCTTATCCAGACCGCTAAAATCGCAATATAAGATACTGAAAGCTTCCAGATGTGTGTCATTAAGCCGTTCGACGATACCGCGTTGAAGGTCTATGAGCCCAGAAAAATTATAAAAGGAGAAAGGTACACCCATGCAAATTCCTTGTTTGTCTGTTCTACTCATGTAATAGAAGTCTGGATGAGTATACATAGTTGTGTTTAAGAAATAGCTTAATCTTATAGTATGAAGCCGTGCTCAAGCATGAACTCATGGGTGTTTTAGCAGTGAAGATCGTGAAGGGATATTGATGCAGTACGCATTTGAAAAATAGGCAAGTGAAGATCTTGACTTTGGGCGTTTAGGGGAAAACAAAGTTAAGAAATTACATATAAAAAATTTTAGGGAAAAGTTTTATACTTTCTATCCAAAGGCGAGATGCTTCACCTAAGAAGAATTATAATGGAGCCAGTGTTAAAAAATCGTTGCCTTGTCCTAGGCTTGAAAGGGAACGAGCTCTCCCCGGCGGAGTTTATTGATCTTTTCACGATATGATCGGATAAAGAAAGCTTTTTTTTCGAAACTGATATCCTTCATCTGGTTGATCTTCTTGAGCTCTTTGTTGTAGTAGTTTGTCAAAAAAGTCAGCAGTTCGTTTTTGAGGTCCTCTTCTTTGAAGGGTTTGATGCTGTCATTAAGCATGATCTTTACTAGCAGGGGGTGCTCGTATTGATTGTTGATCGCCAGCGAGAACTCCTGTGAATGGGAGTGGAGCTGGGATGGGTCGAGAAAGTCGAGGATGTTCTCCACCACTGCCGGGACCTCTATCATACTTTTTATCAGGCTAAGCTCCCAGATGTCTTCGCGTGTCAGAGGTGATGAAAACTTCGGTACTTGCTTGTTTTGCGGGTTGTTCTGCAAGCGGACTACGGACTTGTTCACATTTAAGAGCGCTGCCAGATAGGGCTTGTACTCTTCCTGGAGAAGAGGTGTCAGTGTTTTTAAATAGGCTACTCCGCTGTGAAGTGCTTCCTCTTTCGCCTTGGGATTGTTCATATCAAAGGCATGGACACTCTGTTCAAGGACAAACTCAATAAAGGGTTTTGGGTGGCGAAGCAGCTTTGTCAGCTCTTCCAGCTTGCCGTTTTTTACCATATCGGCAGGGTCAAGCCCTTCTCCAAAGATGACGACGCCTCCGTCTATTCCTGCAGCAGAGACAAGTTTGGAGGCTTTGACAGCTGCATTAAGCCCGGCACTGTCACCGTCATAGGCCATGATGATCCGAGGTTCGCCTTTTCTGATGAGGGGGAGGTGCTCGCTGGTAAGCGCTGTCCCAAGTGTCGCAACGGCATTTCTAAATCCGGCCTGATGGAGCATAACAACATCCAGATAGCCTTCTGTGACAATGATCTCTTTGCTTTTGTAGATGCTCTCTTTTGCATGGTTGTAGGCATACAGAAGCCGGGATTTGTTAAAAATCTTCGTCTGGGGGGAATTAACATATTTGGCTTGATGGCCAGTGATAGTCCGTCCGCCAAAACCTACCATAGAACCGTTTGGGGCCTGGATAGGAAAGGTAATTCTTTCTATAAAACGCGCAAAGATGTTGTTCTCGCCTTCCCCAAGGACTCCCAGTTCTATCGCCTCTTTGAGATCGAACATATGGCTTTTCAGATAGGTGATGGTCTGTTGGGAAGCAGGAGCATATCCGATACCGAACTTTTCGATGGAAGACTCGAACACACCGCGCTCTTTAAGATAGTCGAGGGCAGTCTGATTGGAGTCAAGCAGGCTCTTGTACCAGTCATTGACCTTTTCCATGAGACGGGTATCTGTCTTCTTCTGTCCGGATTCGGTGTATTGCAGGGAAAAGTTATAGTATTCGGCGAGCTTTTCGATCGCTTCGGGATAGTTCAGTTTTTCATATTCCATGACAAAACGGATAGGATCACCGGTCACGCCGCAGCCGAAACAGTGGTATATCTGCTTGGCAGGACTTACGACAAAGCTGGGGCTCTTCTCATCATGAAAAGGGCAGGGCGCTTTGAAGTTAGCACCGGCTTTCTTCAGCTCGACATAGTTGCTGACAACATCAACAATATCAAGTCGGGTCTTTAGGGCTTCTATGGAGTCTTGTGCAATCATGAAGAAAGTATAGCCTATAGAGGCTTAGAAAACAGGGTGTACACAAAGTATCCGAAGATACTTTGTCAGGTCCTGAAGTGGTTGAGCTGGATGTCGAGTTCACTCGCGGCAGCATTGAGTTCATGCGTAATACCTGAGAGCTCTTTCATGCTCTGGTTATTTGCCTGGGATATCGTGTTAAGCGTCTCGATCTGGGTGAGCATGCTGGAGCTGTGCAGGGATATCTTTTGGGAGCTTTCAACGCTTTTTTGCGTCAGAGAGTTGGTCTTGTTCATCGTCTCTACAGTATTGTTGATGTTACTTTCGACATGTTTTGAGATATCACAAAGTGCTTCGATGTTCTGGGTGTTCTCTTTCATCTGTTCGCTGGCATCTCTGACAGACTGGACGATGACATTGATCGTCGCGTTGATCTCGGTCAGACTCTTTTGCGTCCTTTCAGCCAGTTTACGCACTTCATCTGCGACAACGGCAAATCCGCGTCCGTGCTCGCCTGCTCTAGCTGCTTCGATAGCCGCATTGAGTGCCAAAAGATTGGTCTGATCGGCAATATCGCTTATGACTACGAGGACATCTTTGACCTGTTCTGCTTCGGAGGAGAGCTGCTCCAGTCTACTGCTCATCTCATTCTCAAGCTCGACGCTGTCGTGGACACTGTTTATGAGGCTGAAGATCTCTTGCTTCGCCTCATCAAGCTGGTCATTCGCATTTTGCATATTCTCTTTGGTGTTGTTGAAGTCGGTAACAGAAGCTTCTACGATCTCCTGTATGGATCGGGCCTGTGCTGTCGTAGTCTCGACGATATGAAACTCCTCATCCATGCGTTCTTTCATCTGTGAGAAGATATGCTGCATCTGGTTGGAACTTGTCTGGTTGTCCTTTGAGCGCTGCTTGACGGTGATGATGGCAGAAGCTATCTCATTGATAAAGGTGTTGATACTCCGTGCCATCATACCTGTCTCATCCCTGTTGTTGACATTGATGACTTTGGTCAGATCGTTTTGGTCTCTGGAGACAAGGTCTGTGATACTGATAACGGCATGTGTCGCCTGCTGCACCAAGAGATAGATGTTGAGTGCGGATATTATCAGACCTATCGCGCCTATAAAGATGTTCTTAAAGACAAGATCGCCAAGACTGAGGCCGTTTAATGTGAGAGAGATAGTGATATTAAAAAGTATCAAAAGGGTGATGTTCCCCAGGACCGTGGTGAAGATCGCTGCGACCATCTTTTTCCCAAAAGAGATAAAAGGATACTCGTCCGAAAGGGGAAGCAGTCTGCTCCAGCTTTCCAGGGAGATGACGAAAGAGATGAACACGGGAATGACGAAGAGCAGGATTAGCGGGATCACCAAAAGCTGCGAAAGCCAAAACTTTTCACTCGTAACGAAATCCATGCCGACAAGGACAACTGAAGGTCCGAAGGTGCTGTATAGAAGCTGCGTCAGTAAAAACCAAAACGGCAGCTTTGAGAGGGCCTTTTGGGATTGGATTGAACTCCTTTTTTTCGATACGGCTTCTTCAATGTGCAGGAGTTGGGCATTGAAAAAGAACATGACGCCTGCTGTGACGATGATGATATAGGCTATCATCGGAACAGAAAGAACAATGCTGACTAACTCCTGAAGATTATAAAGCTGTGTATAAAAGAGTATAAACAGCCACATGACGGGGGGTATCATAAGCCCGATGAAGAGGAGTAAAAGAAGTTTTGAGCGATTTGTCATAGATGTTTCCTAAGTTTAACCTTTGTAGGAGTATATCGACATCTTTTTTAGATGATATTTAAAAAAAAAGATTATGATATCGGGTATGAACACTATTACTTTTCACCTTTTGTATAAACTCGTACTCAAACATAAAAAAAAGCTCATAAAAGCCAACCTGATCGCACTTACTGCGACGCTTGTCAGCATACCTATCCCGCTTTTGATCCCGCTTCTGATAGATGAGGTGATCTTGAAAAAACCGGGGGGTCTTTTAGGTACTATCGATTTTGTTTTTGGGAGCTTTGAACCATTGGGATATATCCTAATGACACTTTTGATCACGATACTTCTACGTTTCGGTTTTTTTCTCTCATCCGTCTTTGCCCATTACACTTTTACCGAGATCGCCCAGGACATCACGCTGGTCTTGCGAAAGAAACTTCTTTTACATCTTAAGCGCGTGGCCATGCATGAATATGAGACCTTGGGCTCCGGTACAGTCTCGTCCAAACTGGTAAGTGATATGCAGACCCTGGAGAACTTCATAGGATCAGCACTCAGCCGTTCCATCGTCTCTGTTTTGACCCTGATCGGTGTGGCTGCCGTCTTGGTGCTGATCGAATGGAGGCTGGGTCTGCTTATCCTGGTCCTTCATCCTGCCGTAGTTGTCCTGACACAGCTGATATCACGAAAAGTAGCGGTCTATAAAAAACAGGAGAACAAAGCGATCTCGACTTTTCAAAACTCACTGATAGAGACCCTGGACCTTTTCGGACAGATACGGGCCTCTTCCAAGGAGAATGAATTTATAGACAAAAGTATCGAAGATGCCCGGACGCTTCGCGACGAGACGGCACGCTTTGGAAAAAAGAGTTTTGCGGCGGAACGTTTCTCATTCACTCTTTTTCTTTCTGTGTTTGAAGTCTTTCGGGTCTTAGGACTGATATTGGTCCTTTCGTCCGACTTAAGTATAGGTCTGATGTTTGCTCTCTTTGGTTACCTGTGGTTTATGATGACCCCTGTCCAAGACCTTTTGTCACTTCAGTATGCCTATTCTAATGCCAAGGCGGCACTGGAGAGACTGAACACACTTTTTGCGCTGGAGCAGGAACCGCTCTGCCACAGCAAGATAAACCCTTTTGCCGATAAAAGCGCTTCGATACGGGTATCAGGGCTGAACTTTTCATACTCCAATGAACAAAGCGTCTTAAAAGATATCAATATGAGGATCCAAGCGGGCTCCAAGGTCGCGCTCATCGGTCCGAGCGGAAGCGGAAAGACGACTTTGGCCAAAGTCCTTAGCGGGTTTTATCCGCCTAAAGAGGGGAAGCTCTACTTTAACGAGACCTCTTTGTATGACATCGGACTGGAGACACTTCGAAACAACCTTTTTGTCGTACTTCAGCAGCCTGTCTTGTTTAACGATACACTGCGTTTCAATCTTACCATGGGAGATGAATATAGCGATGCAGAGATACTTAAGGCTCTTCAGATAGCACAGCTTTCACATTTTGTGGATGAGACACCGATGGGACTGGAGACGCTTGTTGGAAAAGGCGGCGTCAGGCTTTCGGGCGGACAGAAGCAAAGGCTCAGCATTGCAAGGATGATCCTTGCCAGCCCAAGTGTTGTGATCTTTGATGAATCGACCTCGGCTTTGGATGTACACACGGAAAGTGACCTTTTCGAGGCACTTCAGGAATTTTTGCAAGAGCGGACGATCATTACGATCGCGCACAGACTCAGTACGGTGCAAAACTCTGATTATATCTATGTGATGAAAGAGGGAAGAATCGTAGAAGAAGGCAGACCTGAACTTCTTATGCAGGAAGAGGGGCATTATAACCAGTTTGTCAATGCCCAGCATTAAGCCCCTGCTTAAGGAAGAATTTTTAACAGTTCTTTTACCTAGTCGTTATATAATTTTATTATGAATATACTTTTTATAGATAGCCCATCGATACAGAACTCCATTCGGATCGGTCTTATGGAGCAAATGGCTCATCACGAGGTTCATCTTATTGATGATGCAGAAGAGGCGATGGCTTTTTATCTCAAGGAGAAGCCCGCGATCGTCATAATCGATTTTACGATTCCTTCGGGTTCTGATATACTCTATAAACTGTTTGAGATCAATCCGCTTCAGCATATCATTATTTTGAGCGACTCCTTGAACTGTTCCGAACCATTGGGATGTGACTATTGTCTGGAAAAACATAAACAAAGACGTGTCCTGAAGCATCAGGGGATACATGACCTGTTATACCTTATTGATAATTTCGCCGAGATGCCTTGTGAACATGCGCGCAAGTTTGATGCGCAGATATCGAAACAGGCAGACAATAAAGACTTGACACTTTGATCTTGAGATTTATCCTTCTTGCCGTCTTCTCTTGGTTTTCTTTATATGGGGCAGAGCGTGCTTTGTATGAAGGAAGCTTTGAGACAAAGAGTACGGGAATATTCCTCTCAGGAGAGATCAACGGGCAAGAGTGCCAGTTTCTGTTTGATACGGGAGCAAGTTTTGTCGTATTAGACAAAAAGTTCAAAGCACTTCTGGGTGAACCTCTGAGTTTAAAAGAGACTCAGGCCCGTACAGGGATCGCCTTCGCGAGTGACAGGATAATGACGCCCAATGGTGAGATCGATCTGGAACTCTACAAAGCCTTTCCTATCAGACTTGGAAGATTGCAGGTCGCCAACCGTTTCCCCTATATAATAGCAGACCTTCAGGCTTTGTGGCCTTTTAGCGGTGTACCGTTCTGCGGTATTTTGGGCACCTCGTTTTTGCATCAGTTCCGTTGGGAAATAGACTTTGGCAAAGGCGTCATTAAAGCCTATATCGGTGCGGAACCCTATATGGGTGATTATCGCTCTAAAAAGCCTATTTATTGGTCAAGGGCTCATATCCCTTCTGTAGAAGTAGATATTGGCGGCAAAGAAGTCGCCTTTGATATTGATCTGGGTGATAATGGGAGCGGGCGAATGCGCAGAGAGAACCTTGCCTGGCTTAAGAAGCAGGAGAAGATCGTAAAGACGCAGATGCAGGACGTGATCACTGTGAATACCCGCTCTCAAAGCGAAGAGTTCCGACTGGATTCGCTGACCTTTGCTGAAACGGTCTATCCAGGATTAGTCATGCAGGAGTCTGGGCAAAACGCGCTGGGGCTGGCATTTTTCAATCGCCATGATATTGTCCTTGATTTTCCGTTTAACATGCTCTATCTTCGCCATCATAAAGAGTTTGCTCAAAGACAGGAGCTTGATAAGTCCGGTATCCGTATTGTACTGCTCGAAGGAAAGCTGATAGTGTTTAGTGTTAAACCTATGGAAGGAGCCTTGGTAAAGGATGTCAAAAAAGATGATGAGATCGTCGGTATCAACGGTGTCAAGAACCTCTCCTTGTATGAAGCGCGAAGACTCCTGCGTGGCAAAGAAGGGGAAAGCATCTCTTTGCTTATCAAACGCGGAGACAAGGTCATAAACGTCGATGTCGTCCTTGGAAAAGACCCGTTGTAGGCTCTTTTTTGTTAAGACCAAGAGTCTTAGGTGAAGTCCGGTCGGATGGCTTCATTCAGGTCTTTATCTGGTGAGATAGCTGCTGAGGAAATTTTTCAGAGCAGATACGCTAAAATACCGTCAATATTTCGTGCAAGGACAAAAATGCAGTTTACAGCCCCATTAAAAAGCAACAGTAAAAAGATAATGCTACTCGGTTCGGGTGAACTTGGTAAAGAAGTGGCGATCGAAGCACAGCGTCTTGGCGTTGAAGTGATAGCCGTCGATAAGTATGAAGGGGCGCCTGCACACCTGGTAGCCAACAGAGCCCACGTCGTCAATATGCAAGACGAAGAGGCGATCCTGGAGATCATCCGTCAGGAAAAACCTGATTTTATCCTTCCTGAAGTCGAAGCAATCAGTATTTCTGCACTTTTTGTCGCTGAAAAAGAGGGTTTCCATGTCATTCCCAATGCAGACGCTGTCAATAAGACGATGAACCGTAAGAACATCCGTCAGTTTGCAGCTGAAGAGCTTGGGCTTAAGACAGGCCCTTATAAGTTTGTAAAGACGCGCCAAGAGATGGAAGCAGCTGCAGGCGAGTTGGGATATCCATGTGTCGTAAAACCGGTCATGTCATCCTCCGGGCATGGACAGAGTGTCATGCGTTCTGAGGCAGATCTGAACAACTCATGGGAGATGGCCAAAGAAGCCCGCGGTGATGCAAGCGAGCTTATCGTGGAGGCTTTTGTGGATTTCGATTATGAGATCACTATGCTGACTGCGCGTAACGGCAAAGAGACCGTCTTTTGTGAGCCGATCGGACACCAGCAGCAAGATGGAGACTACATCTACTCCTGGCAGCCGATGCAGATGAGCGTTATCACAAAGCAAAAGGCTGAAGAGATGGCAAAGATCATCACTGACGGTCTTGGAGGCCGCGGTATCTTTGGTGTCGAGCTTTTTGTAAAAGGCGATGAGGTTTATTTCTCGGAAGTCAGCCCGCGTCCTCACGATACAGGTATGGTGACGCTGATCACGCAAAGTCAGAGCGAGTTTGCCCTTCATCTTCGTGCCGTACTGGGCCTTCCTCTTGGCTTTACTTTTTACGGTGACGGTGCATCTGCCGCCTTTAAGTCCGAAAAAGATTCTTACGCGCCGGTAGTCGATGTGGATGATTCCCTTTTCAGTACGAACTCCTTTGTACGCGTCTTCGGAAAGCCTGAGTCGCATAAGGGACGCCGTATGGCGGTTGCTCTGGTCTTTGACAAGGTCGAGAAGGCGCTTGAACAGGCTAAAGAGCTTATCAAAAAAGTAAAAGACGCCTGATGCAGATCGTATTGCTTGACACTCTGACTTTCGGCGACAGCGACCTTAGCGGTTTTGATACCTTGGGCGAAGTTAAGAACTATGAGACGACCTCTCCGGATCAGACGCTTGAACGTATCAAAGATGCTGATGTGATTGTGACGAACAAGGTCGTTATCACAGCAGATATGATGACTGGATGTCCTCAGCTGAAACTTATCTGCATAGCGGCTACGGGAATGAACAATGTCGATCTTGAAGCGGCAAAAGAGCGTAATATTGCTGTTAAGAATGTTGCGGGCTACTCGACAGACTCCGTCATCCAGCATACCTTTTCCATGCTGTTTTACCTGATGGGACATTCG
>JBFEIF010000071.1:0-11646 GCA_041553795.1 Sulfurimonadaceae bacterium | reverse complement strand
CAGGCAGCCGATATCGGTGTTGTCGGTCTGGATACATTGGAAGAGCAGGGGCTTGACGTTATCCGTCTGCTTGACCTCAAGCGCGGAATATGCAAGATTGCTATTGGAATGCGAAAGGGAGAGAAGCTCGACCTGAGTAAACCTGAACTTAAAGTTGCGACCAAGATGGTCAACATCACAAAAAGATATTTTGCTGAACGTGCAGTCGCTGCAGATATCATCAAGCTATACGGTTCGATCGAACTGGCTCCTCTTGTCGGACTTGCCGACATGATCGTGGACGTGGTTGAGACAGGTACGACGATGAAGCAAAACGGTCTGGAAGTCGTCGAAGAGATAATGGTCTCTTCGACGTACCTGATAGCGAACAAAAACAGTTATTTTGAGAAGAAGTCAGAAGTCTTGGACATCTTTGAGAAGATCTCGGCAGTTGTAGAAGAAAAAAAGTAAACTTTTTATCACATTATTTTATATTTGAGATATTATTTAATTTTATAGCTGATATTTCCAACAGTTTTTGCTACACTTCTTATACGATATAAATAGTGATAGAGGGAGTCTCATGAAGTTCATATATACAGTTTTGCTGGTATTTTTCCTAGGTGCATGTTCGACGATGGAGATCACGACTGGTGCAGCCTTGCCTGCAGTAGATGAGACAAGTTCTGTTACACTCTTCTCTTTGTCCAATTACACGGATACTCCGCAGGCAGGTATGCGTGCTTCAAACCTTCTTGAAGGTGCTTTACTGAGTCAGGGCTATACGGTTGTCAATGCTATCTCCTCCGGGTCTAAGACCCTGCAGGAGCAGATCAAGACGGCATCTAAAAACCGCTCGGACTATTTGATCACCGGCGGTGTAAGCGAATGGCGCTATAAGACAGGAATAGACGGAGAACCTGCGATCAGTCTGCATGTCAAGATGGTCGAGGTCTCTTCGGGTAAAACAGTCTGGAATGCCACAGCTTCAAGCAATGATTGGGGAAATGCTTCTATAGGGACAACTGCCCAAAATATGATAGAAACTATGTTTCAGATACGATAGCCTTAACCGTACTGTATGATTTTTACCCGTAAATTCCGTCTTGCCATTACAAAATATGCCTACCTAGAGACCTTTATTGTCTCTTCTTTGGCAATACTTATCGGCTACATGTTTGATCCTTCCGACCCTTTATTGATCAAATACGAGGTCATCTATATCATCCTTGTCCTGGCTATAATCACACTTTTTCATGGCATGTCAAACGGGCTGTTTGCCCTGCTTATCCTTTCTGTCTATATGAAACTGTTTTATGATGTGTTTCCGACCAGAGAGTTCTTACATATGCTGATGCTTACGCTTATCTTAGGGGAATTTCACTACTTCTGGAATCGTAAGCTTATCCAGAACAGCTCGAAGAATGCTTATTTAAGGATCAAACTGGATGAACTCTCAAATGCCTTCTATACACTCAAGATCTCTCATGACCAGCTTGAGAAGAACTATGTCTTTAAACCGATGAGTCTGAGAAACAGTATTCGTCTTATCAAAGATGCCTATTCGAAAGAAGAAGATTATTATACGGAGTTTATGACTCTTTTAGAGAAGTCGTTTAATGTCAGCAAGGCACAGCTGTGCTATGTCCTTAAGGATAGACTTTATAATGTGTCAGATAAGACGGCAAGCCAGGCTGTCGGTTCGGGTGACCCTATGGTCGAGATGGCGATGGTAAGACAGAGTCCGATCTATGTCAGTTCGCAAGAGGTTCAAAACAACAGCAGATACCTTGCCGTCATCCCTGCTGTCTCAGATGACCGGGTGAAGGGTATGCTCTTGATAAAGAAGATGCCGTTTCTCTCTTTTAATAAAGATACGCTGATCACGATATCTGTATTGATTGCCTATTTTCTGGATGAACTGGAAAAGTGGAAGATGATCAAACTGGAGAAGGCACCATCGACTATGTTGAATGATGATTTCGCTTTTGAACTTAAGCGTTTGCATAAACTTTATGCGGATTACGAGATAGAGTCCACGGTGTTGGTCATCAAGACGGAAGACGAACTCCTCTCTCATCTTATTCTCGAGATGATACAGAAGAACCTGCGTTCTTTAGACCTCTTCTCATCCCATCGCTCTTTTGATACCTATGTGATAGGGGTGTTGTTTCCCTTCGCTGATGATGCTTCTGCCCAAGGCTTTTTGAATCGTCTGTTATTGCTCTTGAAGCTTCAGACTGAGGACGAAAGGATCGAAGTCTCCTTTTTTAATATTTCCCAGATCGAAATTATCCAGCGTTATGCAGAGATCGATTATGATATTATTTGAGACGGTGAACCTGGCTTCGATCTCTCTTTTCTACCTTGTCCATGCTTTGCTCTCTTCATTAATGGCATATTTTGCTGCTGTGTTTTTGGCACGGCGATATAAAGACAGTATCCTGATAATCTTTCTTCTGACACTGGTCTTTAACATCGCTGTACCTGTGATAGGATATGTGCTGACGGCCTGGATGATCTATTATCTTTTACATGTGAAATATGCCAAGGTCCTGATCAATACCAAGACGCTGAACATGCAGGAGCTTGATAATGAGTTTCCTAATGTAAAACGTCTTTTTGGCGAGGGTTCGATGGCCGAGCTGATGTCAAATGCAGATGCTCCCAAGGCCCTGCGTATGAAAGCTCTGTCTGTGATTTCACAAGACATGAACAGACAGAACATCGCTTTGATAAAACACTCCTTGGCAGACAAGGATGATGAGATACGTCTGTACAGTTTCTCTTTGATCGATAACATGGAACAAGATATCAACACCAAGATACATCAGGCCTCTTTACGTTTTAATACGACTGAGAGTATTGATGAGAAGATGGCAGCAGCGACAGAATTGGCCTATCTGTACTGGGATATGGTCTATTTTGACCTTTCGGATGATACCCTGAAGAACTTTTTGCTGAACGAGTCTTTGCGTTATGCCCAGATCGTCTTTGATATTAATATGAGCGACAGGGATATGAATGTCCTTTTGGGTAAGATATATTTAGAGAAGCAGGAGCTTGAAAATGCCAGTACTCACTTTGTCATAGCTATTGAGAACGGTGTTGATGAAGAGTATATCGTCCCTTATCTGGCAGAGCTCTATTTTGAAAGAGGCAACTACCGTTCCGTGGCTTCGATGCTTAACACTGTAAAAAGTCTTAACATGAATGCCACGATGTATCCTGTAGTATCGCAATGGAAGAGAAATGTCTAAATATGTAAGAAAGAGCAAAGCGGTCGATATCATGATCCTCGGTGAGGGTACCTATCCGTATATACGCGGGGGTGTTTCATCTTGGATACATCAGCTTCTTGTCGGTCTTCCAGAGTTCACTTTCGGTATTGTCTTTCTGGGTTCACGTCCTGAGGAGTATGGGGATATTCAGTATCAGCTTCCTAAGAATCTTGTGCACCTCGAAGTACATTATATGTTTGAAGATGAGAGTCATCTTCCCAGCAAACGTGAAGGCAGCGATGAAGCGATACAGACCATACGTGAACTCTATTCGTTTTTCAAGGGTGAACGTGAAAGTATCCCTGAAGAAATGCATGATATCTCTTTCTACATGGACAAGATGCCCTACAAAGACTTTCTGTACTCGCATAACGCCTGGAAGTTCATAGAAGAGCGTTATAAAGAGAACTGCCCTGATATCTCTTTCGTAGACTATTTCTGGACGGTACGCAACATCCACAAACCGATCTGGAAATTGGCAGAGATCGTGACAAATATGCCTAAAATCGGGCTTCTTCATAGTCCTTCTACCGGATACGCCGGTTTTCTTGGCGCTTTGGCTGCTTATGAGAAGAAGCTTCCGTTTATTCTTACGGAACACGGGATATATACCCGAGAACGAAAGATCGACATGCTTACGGCAGACTGGATCGACTTTAAAAAACCGACCTTGCTCAAGCAGCCTGAAGAGGTCAACTACATTCAGCAGATGTGGGTGAGTTTTTTTGAGCGTATAGGCGAGTTTACCTATAATAAGGCAGATTCGATACTCTCTCTTTACTCCGGAGCACGGGATATCCAGGTTCAGTTTGGCGCCTTGAAAGAAAAGACTAAGATCATTCCCAACGCAGTCGACGTTGACGGACTGAACCTCCTCTTGGAAAAAAGACCACAGGGCGTGCCAAAGGTCATAACTCTGATCGGAAGAGTCGTCTCTATAAAGGATATCAAGACCTTTATACGCGCTATGCGTATCACTGTGAATGCTATTCCAGAAGCCGAAGCGTGGATAGTCGGCCCTATGGATGAGGATGAAGAGTATGCTGAGGAGTGCCAGAATATGGCCGAGTCTTTGGGTATCAAAGACAATGTCAAGTTTTTAGGGTTTCAAAACATCAAAGAGATCCTGCCTCTTTCCGGTCTTCAGACGCTTACCTCTATCAGTGAAGGTATGCCGCTGGTCATCCTGGAAGGTTTTGCAGCCGGTGTCCCCTGCATTGCTACGGATGTAGGTTCATGCCATGACCTTATAAAAGGGGGCCTGAACGAAGAGGATGTGGCCCTGGGCTCTGCAGGCGAGATAACGGGAATGGCAAATCCGACTGCTCTGGCTAAGGAGTATATACGTTATCTCAGCGATGAAGTTTTATGGAAAAAAGCACAGACTGTGGCACTGCAAAGGGTAGAAAGATTTTACCGGCAGGAGACTTTTATACAGGCTTACAAAGATATCTATACAGAAGCGATGGGTGATACATGGCAGGAATAGGGTTTGAACTAAGAAAGATACTTAAAGAAGACAGACTCTTCTCCGTCTTGAAGATGTATGGCTATTCGGGCATGCTCAGTGCCGGTCCCTGGGTCATCTCTATCCTGGCTATTTTGCTTGTCGGTTTTATCAATATTGCCAGTTCGCACAGAGAAGGTTCTGAGGTTTTCGCCTTTCCTATTGTTATCACTTATGCGATAGCACTTGCTTCAAGTCTGATCATCACAGGGCTTGTCCAGCTCCCTTTCACACGTTATACGGCAGACCTTATCTTCGCCCACAGAGAACAAGAAGTACTCCCTTCGTATTTTGGGACCCTTCTCGTCTCATGGACGGTCGGATTTATTGTGGCGCTTCCTGTTTCTCTCTGGGCTTTTAAAGCACAGAGTCTCTTGTTTATCGTCGGTGTTGTCTCGACCTTTCTTGTCCTTTGCGGAGTATGGGTCTCCAATATTTTGGCGGTCAGTCTGAAGTATTACCGAAGTGTACTTCTGGCCTATTTTGTCTCCTACGGTTCTATTGTCATCTCTTCTTACTTTTTCGGCAGTTCCCTCGAGGTCTTGCTGATGATCTTCTTGTTCGGCAATGCTCTGCTTCTGATCATTTTGATGACACTGATCGTAAAAAGTTATGAAGCTTCTACGCTTTTGGATTTCAGGTTTTTTATCAACAAGAAGTTTTACTGGTCCCTTGCCTTTGCCGGTTTCTTTTATACTCTGGGGTCATGGATAGACAAGTTTATTTTTTGGTATCACCCTTTGACCGGAAGCAAGGTCATCGGATTGCTTCAGGCTTCTGTAGTCTATGATATGCCGATCTTTATTGCCTATCTTTCGATCATCCCCGGTATGGCTATATTCTTTTACAGGTTGGAAGCAGACTTTGCGGATAATTATGACTTCTTCTTCAACTCGGTCCGTGAAGGGGCTCCTTTGGAGCTTATCGAACGCTATCATCACAGTATGATCAGGACGATACGTCACTCAATACGCGAGATCATGGTAGTGCAGGGTGTCATCAATATCATTCTGTTCCTCAGTGCACCGGCTCTGTTCTCATGGTTGAACATCCCTCAGCTTTATCTGGGCCTGTTCTATGTATTGACCATCGGAGCCCAGTTGCAGCTTGGCTTTATGTCGGTATTGGCGATCTTGTATTATTTGGACAGACGGGTGGTAGCTATGTGGCTGAGTATACTGTTTTTTGTTCTCAACTCTGTCCTGAGCTTCACCTCTATCTATATGGGGCCGGCGATGTTCGGATACGGCTATGCTGTCTCTTTGCTTATCTCTTTTGTTATAAGCCTTCTGGTAGTAAGACGTGAGATGAAAGGACTGATCTATGAGACATTTATGCTTCAGTAAGATACTTCTTTTTCTTTTTCTGCTTAGTATCAGCAGTGCCTATGCCAGTCAATCTGAGAAGTCTGCCGCCGTCTATTACGGACATGATATTTCCTATAGCAATCTGGGACTGCATGACTACATCATCATCGAAAGTGAGAACATCTCCCCTTATACCCACGGCTTCAAGACCTACAAAAAAAAGATCTTTGCCTATGTGAGTGTAGGCGAGGCCTCTTCTTATCGAGCCTATTTTAAAGATCTGAAAGAGAGATGGAAGCTGTCTCAAAACGAGACATGGGAATCTACCGTCATGGATATCTCCAATGATGACTACCATAGTTTTATGTATGACAATGTCATACAGCCCTTGATAGACAAGGGGTATGAGAACTTCTTTTTTGACACCTTGGATTCCTATCAGATCGTGGCCAAAGATGAAGAAGAGAGAATAAGGTATACATCCGGTCTAATCCGTTTTGTCAAGAAGTTCAAGCAGCGTTTTCCGGACTCAAAGCTGATTGTAAACCGCGGGTTTGAAGTGATGGATGAGATCCATGAGAGTGTCCATGCAGTCCTTTTTGAATCACTTTTCTATGGTCTCTCGTCAAAGACGCTTTCGTATACCCAAGTGTCGGAAGAAGACAGACAATGGCTTTTGACACAGGTTGAAAAGGTAAAGAAGTACAATCTGGATGTGATCGATGTGGATTATATCCAAACTCAGGAAAAAGAGAAGATACGCCAAACTCTGGAGAAGATCCGAGGATTTGGGATCATCCCGTATATATCCAACAAAGAGTTTACACGCTACGGAGACTCCTCGAAAAGCGTGTTCAAACGCGAAGTCCTGGTCTTATACAGTGATTCCGAGCCTAAGGTAGAGTCAAACGCACACCATCTTGCTGCTATGCCTTTGGAGTATCTGGGCTACATACCTGTTTTAAGAGCTGTTGAAGAGGGACTTCCGGACAGGGATGAACTTTCACGTTATGCCGCAGTTATCTCATGGAGTGAAAGCCCTTATAAAGATGCTCATGCCTTCGTCAAATGGGTCGAGACGGTGATGCAAGAGAAGATAAAGATACTGTTTTTAGACGGTTTCGGGGTAGAGGACGATACCGAGATATGCCGTCTTCTGCAGATAGAAAAAGAGGCTAATCAGGCGGACATCCTTGAAAAAGAGACGGTAGTGTATCAAGACGGTATCTTTGGTCTTGAGGCCGGGCTTAACCTGAGCTATGCCCCTACACTGTATCGGCCAAAAAGTGTGAAAAACTTGCTGCACCTTCGCAATACCTATGGACAGGAACATGTCCCCGCAGCGCTTATGTCTTGGGGCGGATACGCATTGACGGGATCAGTCTCAAGTGGATTCGGCGTGGATATACTCTGGGTGATGGATCCTTTTAAGATGTTTAAAGAGGCTTTATCTCTGGAAAGTATCCCTGTACCGGACCCGACGACTCAGAACGGCCGCCGTCTTCTTTTTGCCCACATCGACGGAGATGCTGCTATGAACAAGGCGGAATGGGACCCGCGTTCTTACAGTATCGGTGTGACATATGAGAAGATACTTAAGAAGTATGCGATACCCCAGAGTGTCTCTCTTGTCGAAGCGGAGACAGATCCAAAGGGACTCTATCCTAAAGATTCCGAGGCTTTGGAAGCAATCGCAAAAAAGATCTATGCCCTGCCTTATGTCGAGGCGGCGACACATACCTATTCCCACCCTTTCGAATGGAAAAAGATCACACATGGCAAGTTGAGCCCCGAGTACAGACTTGATATCAAAGGGTATGCCTTTTCGATCGAGCGGGAGCTGCAGGGTTCTTTGGATTATATCAACTCGAGACTGCTTCCTGCAGGAAAGAAGCCGGCGAACGTCGTCTACTGGACGGGTGACTGTATGCCTAAGGCTGATGTCCTGGAATATGCCTATAAACACGGGATCTTGAACATCAACGGCGGCGATACCATCATCACCAATGACAAACCATGGCTGTCTCTGGTCGCACCTTTCGGTATCAAACGCGGCGAGTTTAGGCAAGTCTATACGGGTGCTGAGAACGAGAATGTCTATACCAATAATTTTACAGGTCCGTTTTGGGGCTACAAAAAGGTGATACAGACTTTTGAGCTTACAGAGAGACCGCGGCGTTTGAAACCTATTGATATCTATTACCACTTTTATGCCGCTTCAAAGAGAGCATCATTAACGGCTTTGGACGAGGTCTACCGATGGGCACTCTCTCAAGAGACGATGCCAATATACACCTCTGAGTATATTCCAAAGGTCTTGGAGTTTTACGATCTGTCTATGTACAAGACAGAGAGGGGATGGGGGTTCAAAGGAATGAAGGAACTAAAGACACTCCGTCTTGATACTTCCGATATCAAGGTAAGCTACCATGACTCTCAAAGCCTCATGGGAGAGAAAAATGAAGGAGAGAAGACTTATCTTCATCTCAATACTGAAGTCGATGATATGAGCCTGGAATTTGGACCTGAGGAGGATGGGATGTATCTGATCGATACTAATGCCGAAGTTCTCTCCTACCGGCGAGCGGATAAGGAGATATCCTTTAGACTGAAAGCGCATCTCGATATCGTCTTGAACTATCATCTAAAAGAGGGGTGTACCCTTGAATCAGCAGCCAAAGTGTCGGAAAAACGACAAAGCGGTGCAAATATCTTGATGAAATTCGATGCAAAGGAAGCCGATGTTCTCATCCGATGCCAATAATAACGGGGAAGTCGTTACCTATCTTGAATCGGCAATGATCTTTGTCATCTTTGCTTTTATCCTGTATGCACTTTATCCTAAAGATATGCTGCAAAAGCAGGTCCTTGCCGAGAAGAGCAATTATGATCTGACGGCTATCTATCTTGAGAACATGCTCCGTTTGGAACCGCAGAACAAAGAACTGACCCTGGCACTTCTGAAAGCAAGTATCAAAAGCGGAAAGTATGATCTTGCTATGAAGATGATAGCTGTCTTGCAAAAGGATGCTGAGAGAATTTTCTTGAAAGAACTGGCAGGGTTTCGTTTTGAAGCACTCAAGGTGAAGTATTTCTCAACGAATGAGAAACAGTTCCGTGCCGAGATAAGAACGGAGATAAAAGGTCTGTTGAGTGAAGTCATCGACGCAAAATATTATGATGATGATAACCTGGAATACTGGTATAAAGGCTCAAGAGAGTTCTCTATCAATACATCGGCACTCTTCTTTCTCTACCGGCTGCTTGAGCGAGAAGAAAAGGCACTTTGGCTTGAAGAGTGTTTTTATCTGAGTTCGGATATCAAAGATGAAAAGATGCAGAGAGAGTGTCTGATGCGTCTTCGCGAGATCGATACAAGCCGTTATGATGAATGGACGCAGCAGGCTTATTATCTCGCGGTAGAAGAGGGCGAGATAGAACGGGCTGTATCGCTTTTGAAAGATATGGCGTCACGTTCGGTGAAATGGCGTATCGAATTGGCCAAGTTTTATATCGAGATCAAACGTTATAAAGAAAGCTCCTTGGCATATATGACTCTTTACAAGGGTGCGCGCAGTGCCAAAGAAAGGGAAAAATACCTTATTCTGGCGATTCAGGCCCTTCAGTACGGCTCTTTGATGGAAGATGCTGCTGCTCTGGCCCGTAAATATGAAGCACGGTATTACAAAGACAAAGAGATGAGCAGTGTCTTTATCAAACTTTATCTGGCAGCGGGCAAGCTTGATGATGCCAAGCGTGTATCGATACAGCGATTAAAGTATATGGGGGAATGATGCAGTACCTATTACTCTTTCTTCTGGGCAGTTTTGTCTATCTTTGGGCGGATACAGACGATACCTGTTATACCGTGCAGGTCAACAGTTTTGTCATCAAAGATGAAAGCGCGTACCATTTTAAAGGCTATCCCGGCTCATGCATACTTGTCAAAGGCGAGCGCATACATTCAGTACGCTGTGGATGCTTCGCAGGCTATTCCAAGGCTAAGGCTCATCAGGAAGAACTGCGTACGCAATATCCACAGAGTTTGATAATACGCACCTACAGAGATCGATTCGAACAGGTAGTATCTAAGCCAAAAGATGATGCAGATGATCAGGAGCTCAGACTTCTTTTTCAGGTGTTTTCGTATTCAAGTGATTTGGAAAACGCATATGCGACAGCAAAAAAGGCATTGAGAGTTTATCCGCATTCGATCTACTGGCACGACAAGATGGCTGAAGTCTGTATCTGGACAGACCGCAGGGAAGAAGCGGTGGAACATATGATGTATGTATATCAGCATACGCATGACAAAAAGCTCCAAGAGAAGATCTTTAACTATTCGCTCTTGGCATACCAGTACACAACAGCATCGTTGATCATTGAAAAAAAGGTCAAAAAAGATCCGAGCCGGGAAAATGTTGAGCAGATGGTCTATATCTTCGATCTTGTCGGAAAACCGCTTGAATCTGCAAAGATACTCGATGAGGTCTATCAGAAGTATCCTTCTCGAAAATATCTGCTGACACAGCAGCTGCAGATCTATCTGAATGCGGGTGAGATGGGTAAAGTCGGAGAAACGGTCAAAAAGATCGAGGCTGAGAAGATCCATGACATGCGGACTGCTTTCTTGGTTTCGCATTATTACTTCCTAAGACAAGATGTCCCTGCCTCCTATGCGGCGCTAAAAACTGCTGATCTTAACAGCAGCGATACAAATGCGACACAATATTACATGCAGCTGAGTGATCTCTCCTGGTATGTCAGAGAATATCAGGGCGGCGCGGAAGCATCGATCAAAGTCGATGAAGCGAAACAGGCGAGACTTGCTGACTACGAACGTATTATCGCGGTCTATAAAAGACAGGACCCCGCTCGTGCTTTAAAGGCTTCGCTGGATGCCTATATGACCTATGAACAGCCCTATCTCTTTTATACCTATGCCTATATGGCCACAGAGAAAAAGGCGTATAAAGAACTCTTGGAAGTATGCGAGATCATTGAAGCAGATAAAGATAACAGCTTGGATAAAGAAGCGCTTTACTGGATGATAAAGGCCCAGGCCTATGCCGGTCTGCATCAGAAAGAAGAAGCGATCAAGGCTTTCTCATTGGCCTTGGAGATATCCCCTCATACAACGCAGATCTTAGAGAGCTATATCTGGTTTTTAATGGATACGAATGAGCAGAAGTATCTGTCTGAACTTCTGTCGGGGCTGGAAGAGTCAGGCACAGATGATCCTTTGTTATGGCTGCCTTTGGCGGTAGCCTATTTCAGTATACAAAACTCAGACAGAGCCGCCTATTACCTTGAAAGACTTGAAAACAGCGGGAGAAAAGAGCGTGAGATAGCCTTGCTGAGTGCCTATGTCAAACAGAGCCAGGACCAAGAATACGCTTTCTTTAAAAGGATGCGCTCCCTCTACAGTGAGCTTGAGACCGAAGCTGCAAAAAACAGCCGTTTGAAGGAAGACGGGGAGTTTATGCAGACCTATCTGGGTGTGCGTATGTTCTTTGTCGGTGCCGATAGCTTTGAGCAAGAACTCCTTGCTGCCAAGCCTGTCCTGACACCT
>JBFEIF010000070.1:0-11673 GCA_041553795.1 Sulfurimonadaceae bacterium | reverse complement strand
GAAAAGCAGTTCCTTCAGTTTGGAGGTGATATGGGCAATATCTTCCTGACTCTTGAAGACAAAGCTCTTTTTATCCATCGTATCATCCTTTTCAAAAAGGGAAAGACGTGCTTTTAAAACCGCGATAGGCGACTTCAGCTCATGGGCCGCTTCTTTAAAGAGTTCTTGTCTCTGGTCACACAGATTGTCATTGGTATGGATCAGCGAAAGGATGGCTTTACCCAGACTTTTGACCTCATAGGTCCCGTTGCATTCAGGGTACTCTTTTTTCTCTTCCGGATAGGAGTCGCAGAAATCTATCAGACAATGCAGGGAAGAGAACTGACGCTTGATGTAAACATAAAAGATCGTAAACAGCCCTAAAAAGATGAAAATAAACAGAGCCAAGGTCTTGATCGTAAAGATGATCACTTCTTGATGTAGCAGTTCGTCCCTGCAAGAGAGTATCAAGAACTTTCCATCATTCAGTCGGGTATAGGCAAGGATTCTGCCTTTTTGTTCATGAGGCGCTTGTGCTATCGTCTCTATCTTCAGATCATCAAAAAGCTCCCCGTAGGTACCTTTTTGCACTTCAGACTTAAAAAAGGCAAGCTCCAGCTTCTGAAGTTCGGGAGTGATATGCTCGCGCTTGATATCGGAGAGTATCAGGTTCAAAGCACCTTTGACGTTCAGTTCAAGCTGCTGATGATAGGAAAAGGATATATAGCTCAAGGTAAAGCTCATCGCGAGAAGCCCGCTTAAAAAGAAGAACAGCGTTATGTTCGACTGCATGCTGCTAGATTTCAATAACATACCCCCGTGTTTTGACTGTTTTGATAAGGTCTACCGGCAGCTTTTTTCGGATATGCGCGATCGTCACGCGTATAGTACTTGAGGCCAACTCATCCGGATGCAGATATAAGGCATCCAAAAGCTCATCGCTTGAAAAGATCTTGTTCTTGTTTTTTAACAGATAAAAGAAAAGGTCTGTCTCTTTCTTGGTCAGGTCGATGGTCTTCTCTTCGTAGCTGATACTCTGGGACGAGATATCACAGACCATCCCTCCTATCTCCATAACGTTCTGGGCATTATGGCGGCGTGAAAGGGCATAGATCCGGGCAAACAGTTCATCATTGTCAAAGGGCTTTTCAAGATAATCATCAGCCCCTTCGTTAAGCCCCTCTATCTTGTCAGAGACTGTCCCATAGGCGGAGATGATAATTACACCGGTGGAAGGGTTCTTGGTCTTGATAAGCTCTACCAGCTCCAGTCCAATATCTTTTCCGTTTATGTTTCTGTCCAACAGTACCACATCATAATCGTACCGTTCCAGATATGCCCTGGCTTCTTCTGTGTCAAACACACAATCCACCCTGAATTCCCGGGCCAAATAGGCACCTACCAGTTCCGAAAGGTCTTTGTCATCCTCGAGCATCAATATCCGCATCGGCTACCTTATTAGTTTTATCAGATTAAACACACCAAACAGTACTGGCTGGTGGACGAGATAGATAAGCAAGGAGTGCTTGCCTAAATAGGCCACTTTTACGAGCAGTCCCTTCTCTTGTATCTTAAGACCGAAGAGCTCCTTTGACATCATAAACATCCCTATCAGGACAACACCGAACCAGGGAGTAAAACTGACCACATCAACAGGGTATCTCGGGATAGAAAAATATTTCATACTCAATGCCAGCAAGGGGTCCAGATGAAAATAGCCCAAAACATAGGTCACAATGATGCCTATTCCCAGGATCAAAGCAAGAACAGGGCGCTTTAAAAAAGCCAGTGAGGCTATGGTGGCGACCATGATAAAATGGATCACTCCAAAATAGATCCATTGAGTAGGGAAGATAAAATAGCTTCCGATCGAGATCGCGACCGATACCACGGAGAGTTTTATCGTGCGTATCCCTACTTTTTCCCAGTCTATACCCTCATGATAAGCCAAATAAGAGCTCATACCTACGCCTAGCAGAAACATGCTCAAGACGACACACCTAAAGATCAGCCACTCCATATCGACTGTTGTCGTGTACGAGGCATATCCAAACAGAGCCAGATCATATCCAAAATGGAAAAGCACCATCAGGACCACTGCCACGCCGCGCAAGAGGTCCAATTCAAAATATCGTTTATTCATACTCATATTGTACACAAGTTTTCTAAAGAAACTTTTTTGCTCTGCAAAAACCACCACGGTTAGTTTTCTAAAGAAACTTTTTTGCTCTGCAAAAACCACCACGGTTAGTTTTCTAAAGAAACTTTTTTGCCGGAAAAAAACTGCTACGGCCAGTTTTCAAAACCCTCTTTCACTTCTGCTATAATTCATGACACCGTAAGAGTGATCCAGGACAAGGCTTGATATGAACAAAGAGATCTTAAAGAACTACACGATTTTATATGTTGAAGATGATGAAGACGTACGAAAGGTCGCGGTCGAATATCTCAGCCGTATCTGCAAAAGAGTCTTCGAAGCCGAGAACGGCAAAGTCGCACTCAACGTCTGGCGGGAAGAAAAACCCGATATCATCATCACCGATATCTCCATGCCGAAGATGAACGGTATCGATATGGCACGATACATCCGCTCCGAAGACCAGAAGACACCAATCATCGTTGCCACTGCCTATACCGATCAGGACTACCTGATGAAGGCTGTTGAACTGCAGCTGGTCAAGTATATCGTCAAGCCGATTACCAAAGACAAGCTTATGGCTGCTTTGGAACTCTCCTTGCAGCGCATGGAAGACAAGAGCAAGTTTTCCCTTCCGCTCTCTGAGGAGTGTTCTTATAATGCCTTTTCAAAAGAGATCTTGTGTGATGGCAAGGCTATTAAACTGACTAAAAATGAACTTCTTTTTCTTGACCTTCTGGCCTTCAACACTTCACGCGTCGTCACCTATGAAGAGATAGAGTCCCAGGTATGGCCCTACGAAGGCATGAGTTCGGATGCCATACGCTCCCTGGTCAGAGCACTTCGTAAAAAGCTCCCCGACGATACCCTTGAAAATGTCTCAGGCGTAGGATACAAGCTAAAAGTCTATTCAAAAGAATAGACTGCCTGTCTAATTAAAAACAGACCTGATTTCTTCCAGCATCTTTCGCCTTGTACAAAAGTGCATCTGCTTCACTAACCAAGCTATCTAATGTCTTTCCCTCACAATATTCGACCACACCAAAACTAGCAGTAATATTCAATTTCTTTTTCGTAAAACTGGAATTCTCAATGTTTTGACGGATCTTTTCTGCTTTTATCTTAGCTATATTCAAATCACAATCCGCTAACAATATGATAAATTCTTCGCCTCCAAAACGAATAAAAGAGTCATGCTTGCGAATATTTTCTTTGATGATTTCACCTATATCTACTAATACCTCATCACCTATATCATGCCCATATGTATCATTAACCTTTTTAAAATGGTCAATATCTAACATGGTTAAAGAAAATCTCTCTTCATTAGAAGCATAATAGCCTACCATGTTCTCAAAACTACGTTCACATCCGCGTCTGTTTAATGCCCCCGTTAATGGATCAAGAAAGTTTTTCTCTTTCGTACTGATTAAATCATTTTGTAAAAGGTGAGTCTGTCCTTCCTTTAATGCTAAAGCTCTGATTAAATTACCTACTTGATTTTCCCAATTAGTATAGGGATAAAGAGCGATAACAGGAAAATAGACTACTGAATCAGCAATATTCTCGCTAGCATTTAAATCACAGATGATAATACATGGGATCTCTTTAGATAAAGAGTCTTGCTGAAGTGTTTCTAAGATCTTAATAATCTCATTCATATGAGTTTGTGTATGAAAGACCATCAAATTGATGTTCTCTTCAAGTACATTTTCCAAAAAGTCCATACTGTCCGTTGCATTACAATACTTAACATCCAATGCTTGACAAAGTCTTTCTAATATATTAATCCTTCTATCATCTTTCATCAATGACAGGACAGTAAAATTTACACTCATTATTTTTCCTACAAATACATAAATTGCATTTTAGTTCGAATAGTATTACATAAAACCGTATTTATATATATAAAAATCATATTGATATTGGGCCTAATGAAATAATAAACTTTGTACCCTTGTCTAGCCTTTGCAAAGACAACAAGCCATTCATATGCTCTTGGACAATCATTCTTGACATATATAGGCCTAGTCCCGTTCCCTGATGGGCCTTAGTCGAGAAATACGGCTCAAATATTTTTTCTATGTTCTCTGCTTCTATACCATTTCCATTATCTTGAACAGAAATTTTGACATAACTCTCTTCTTCATATATGCAAACCTTTATTTTTGCATCATCCATCTCTTCCAAAGCTTCTTGAGCATTCTTAATAAGATTAAGTAGGACTTGGATCATCTCATTCTTATACACAAGAAGTTTTTTTCCACACTGATACTCTTTGATAAGCTCAATATGGTGTTTTTCCAAGCCTTTTTCAATAAGGCCTACAGCACTCTCGACCAAGGCACATATTTCTATCTCTTCCTTTTCCTTATCTGGCTTGAAAAAGTCCCTGAAATCATCAATGGTATGTGACATGTACTCCAAAAGTTTTTCACCCTCTTTGAGTTTGGCATCTAGATAGTCCCGCGAGAGCGTTCTCTCATCATAAGCCCCCTCTATGTTCATCAAGACATAGGACATCTGGTTCAATGGCTGCCGCCACTGATGCGCGATCATCGAGATCATATCACCCATAGCCGCCATCTTGGACTGTTGGATGAGCATCTTCTCTTTTTCTCTTTGTGCAGCCACCTCTTGGCGGACCTGCTCCTTGAGAGAATCGTTCAGCTCATGCAAGGCATTTTCTCTCTCTTTCACACGCTCTTTGTAGTTAATAAAGATATCGCTGATACGGCGGGAAAATCCCAAAGTCAAAAGGATGACCAAGACAGCAAAGATAAACGAGAAGACAAGTATCGTCTTTATCTCAGCCTCGATCTCTTCTTTTAACAGCAGCTGCTGGTGATCGATGGAGTTTTGGATGTTGATCGCATAGAACCCGGTCGTTATGACCCAGTCAAAGGGCTTGAAATAGACACTGAGTGTTGTTTTGGGAGAGTACATGTCGTATCGTCTTGACTTGGAGACATAACTGACATAACCTGCCCCCTCTTTTGTCGCCTTTGCTATCTGTTCTTTGATGTAGGCAAAACCGTTTTTATCCTTGAGCTGCGAGATATCCGAATTAAGGGCCATCTCCGGATGGTAGATGATCCTTCCCTCAGAGTTGACGATGTAATAGTACTCGTCAGGGTCGGTCTGAATGGCCGTCAGGGTCGATATGATGCTCTGCTTGATACGTTCATATTCATCGACATGGTGCATACCCGTACCGAAGAACCAGTCGTAATGGCCGAAATCTTTGAGGTACATCAGCTGGACACGCGGTTTTTCAGGATTAAAACGGGTCTTTAAAAAAGCTTCTTTATAGGTGTTGACTGCCTTGATCTCTTCTTGGATGATATAGCGTCCGTCCGCGTCTTTATAGTCCAAAAGATTTCGCTGAAACTCTTTGGGCCGTGCAAGCAGGTTATTCCCTTTTTTATCCGTTACCCAGATATATTCCTTCTTGTCGCTCCATTCCATACGCGAAAGCGCACCCAGAATAAGCTCCTGGACCGCCTTTTCATTATAGCCGCTGGAGTATCTTCTGTGAAGGTATTCCGCTGTGTCGTAAGCTATGTTGATACGCGAGACCAATTCATCACGCATCGGTTTTTCCATGTTTTCATACTTTTTCTGCAAAAGCAGATAGAGTGACTCCAAACGTTCTTGAAGATGTTTTTTCTCACCTTCGATATAGTCCTGCTTGAGTCTTTGGCTTTCGATCTTGAAATGCTCATGCCGGTAGGCAATATAAAAATAGGATATCAAGACCGTCAGGCTCATGATGGCCAGGACCGGGACGATGATGATCAGACGCGGTATGTTTCTTTCTCTGAGCAGTCTATTCGGCATCTGCACCAGCTTTTTCCAAGAGTTTTGATTCTATCTTCTTCTTTGTCTTGATACCCAGTTTTTTCATATCTTCTGTACGCTTTATCAGATTGCCCGTACCTGTGGAGAGCTTCTTCATCGCATCCGTGTAGGAATCCTGCGTCTTGCTGATCTGTGCTCCTATCTTCTCCATGTCTTCGACAAAACCGACAAACTTGTCATACAGGTTTGCCGCCTTTTCGGCGATCTCCTGAGCGTTTTGTTCCTGTCTTTCATTTCGCCAGATGTACTCGATCGTTCTGAGTGTGACCAAAAGCGTCGATGGGCCTACGACCATGATGTTTTGCTTGATCGTATCCTGAAAGAAATTACTGTCATCTTCAAGCGCTATCATATAGGCACCCTCTATCGGCATGAAGAGTAAGACAAAATCTAAAGAACGCAGTCCTTGAAGCTCTTCGTATTTTTTCTCGCTCAGACCTCTGATATGGGCACGGATAGATGCGACGTGCTGTTTTCTCGCAGCCGCCTTCTCTTCTTCGTCTTCGGCATTGATATAACGTTCATAGGCTACCAAAGAGACTTTGGAATCGATGACGATGTCTTTCTCATCAGGCAGATGGATAAGGACATCCGGACGGTACATCTTGCCCGTACCGTCTTTATAGGAGCTCTGTGTCTCGTACTCTTGACCCTCACGCAGGCCTGAGTTTTCCAGGATCTTTTCTAGGATCAGTTCTCCCCAGTTCCCCTGAGTCTTGTTCTCACCCTTGAGGGCCTTGGTAAGATTGTTGGCATCATCACTCAGACGTTCGTTTAAAGACCGCAGCTGGATGATCTGGTCTTTGAGAAGATGACGCTCTTTTGTCTCGGTAATATAATTGTCCTCGATCTTCTTTCCAAACGAGTCGACCTGTTCTTTAAAAGGCTTCAAGATCGTGTCAAGCTGTAACTTGTTCTGTTCCGCATGGACCTTTGACTTTTGTTCGAATATCTCGTTGGCAAGTTTGGAAAACTGCAGTTTCATCTCCTCTTCTGCTCTTTTCAAGAGCGAAAGCTTCTCACTGTTTTGGCTTCGTTCCTCTTCCAGACGGACACGAAGTTCGGATATCTGCGCCATTGAATCGGCATACTTCTGCTGGACATCACTGAGTGAACGGAGCTGTTCTTTCAGCATCTCCTTTTCGGCTTCGACGGCAGAGAACATCGTCTGGACACCAAGGTTGTCTTCACGCAGTGTTTCATATTTACCCTGTAATACATTCAGTTCATTCTTAAGTTCAAGCAGGTTATCAAGCAGTCTCTGCACCTGTTCATCCTTGGCTTTAAGCTTTGAAGAGGCAAAGAGATACATGAGTAAAACACCTGAAAACACCCCTACGAAGGTGCCTAAGAGAGAAATATAATCCATAGTTTTTCCTGATAATTTATAATATTCCCATTATACTAAAATTCTTTATTATTAATTCATTGTTAGACAATTTACTAATGGTTACACTTATGCTAGTTATTAGTAAACATTAAGTATAATTCGCAAAATTAACTTGAGACTAAGTTTTCATCATGCAGGAAAAGCCTTTGTGAGTAGAAAAAACAGTCTCACACACAAAGGTACACAATGTCAAATGAAACAACTGAAAATCAAACTATCCCATCAAGTTTTGACCAATTCAACTTTAAACACGATCTTAACAGATCAATCGCAGCCGCAGGCTTTAAGATCCCTTCTCCAATCCAGGAACAGGCTATCCCCGTAGTCCTTTCAGGCAAAGATGTCGTCGCTCAGGCACACACAGGTACAGGAAAGACGGCTGCTTTCGGTCTTCCGGCTATCAACAGTATCAAGGGCGAAGGTGTGCAGGTCCTTGTCATCACACCGACACGTGAACTTGCCAACCAGGTCTCTGACGAACTATATCTGTACGGCCGCAATTCAAACGTCCGTACCGTGACTATCTACGGCGGCCGTTCATACAGCCGCCAGGTCGATCTTGTCCGTCGCGGTGCGCAGATCGTCGTTGCCACTCCGGGCCGTCTTTTGGACATGCTGACTAAGAACATGATCAAAGACTTCGCTCCTCAGATGGTCATCCTCGATGAAGCCGATGAGATGCTGGATATGGGTTTCCTTGATGATATCAACGAGATCTTTGAGCACCTTCCAAAAGAGAGACAGACACTTCTTTTCTCTGCGACTATGCCTGCTCCTATCAAAAAGCTAGCTGACCGTATTTTAAAAGAGCCTACTTTTATCTCGATCACTAAAGAAGAGACGACAAATACAAACATCGCACAAAACTATTATGTCATCGATGAGAACGAGCGTGATGATGCGATGATCCGTCTTCTTGATGCAGGTGATACAAACAAGGCTGTTGTCTTCTGTCGTATGAAGCGTGAAGTCGACCGTGTTTCCAACGTCCTCTCAGCTGCAGGTTACTCGGCAAAAGGTCTGCATGGAGATATGGAACAAGATCAGCGTGAAGCAGTCATCAAAGGCTTTAAGGGATCGGGTATCGATGTCCTTGTCGCAACCGATGTCGCTGCACGCGGTATTCACGTCAATGATGTCTCTCACGTCATCAACTACCACATCCCCTTTGATCCTGAGTCTTACGTCCACCGTATCGGCCGTACAGGTCGTGCAGGTACAAAAGGTATTGCTATCACTCTAGTCACGCCGCATGAGTTCAAAGAACTTCAGCGTATCAAGCAAAAAGTCGGTGCGACAATGGCACAGTGCTATATCCCGACTAAAGGCCAGGTAGTCCAAAGCCGTTTAGGTGCGTTGACTGACGAGATCGCCAAACAAAAAGTCTTTGACGAAGCACATCAGATCGTTGAAGCTTTGGGTGATGATTTTGACCATGAGACAGCATTGCATAAGGTCATCTCCGTTTTACTCAGAAAAGAGCCGGTCAAAGGACCTGAGAACATCGGTATCAATGAAGAGAAACTTGCGGCTATACTTGCACGTATCGATTCTCGCAGCTCTAGCCGCGGCGGACGCAGCGGTGGCGGATACCGCGGTAACCGTGGCGGCGGAAATCGTGGCGGCGGAAACCGCGGCAGCCGTGATGGCGGGAACCGCGGAAGTCGTGAAGGCCGTGAAGGTGGAAATCGTGGCCGTAGCAGCGGCGGTGGAAGCCGCGAACGTTACTAACAACTTCTCAGACACCTTTTCAGGTGTCTACACTGTTCTTCTTTCTTTCTAACTTTTTTTACCCTATACTTCTTCATTCAAAACAAGCCAAAGAGGCCTTTTCAAGCCGAAGGTTTGCAGACTCGAGCAGTTCTGATGATTCTAGTCGGCAAAAATAAAGTCACCTAACAAAGGAGAGACCAATGATCATTTATACGCAACCAGACTTTTATATCGAAGTGCATGAGAGTGAGATCCCATGGCTGAAGATCTTTACAGCACAGGCTTATAAGGAATTGACAGATGTTCCCAAACCTTTACGTAAAGAGCTGTATGAAGTGATGGAGACGATCGAAGAACTTATGCGCGAATATTATCAGCCCGAAAAGATCAATATCGCAGCCTTCGGCAACTATCTGCCTCATGTGCATATCCACGTCATGGCACGATTCAAAGGCGACAGCTACTTTCCGGAACCGATGTGGGGTGTAAAACAAAGAGATGGTATATTAGAGCTTCCTAATAGTCAGGAGTTTTATAGACGTCTGACACAGAGACTTACAAAGTAGATATCCCCTAGCGCACTCTATCCCCGTGCCTTGTCTTTACGAATAGCTTCGACAAGATCCTTGTTCTCATCTTCCATCTGAACAAAAGCTTTCAGAAGTTCCTGATGCAGTGCTTCATCTTCAAGCTGCATCAGACCTTTGTAGACCTTGAAAAAATCTCTGTACGGTGTAACACCTGAAGAGAGTACCATCTTCAGATCGACATTGGGAAAGTAAGACTCCCACGAAGGGCTTATCTTTTTTAACACCTTCTCATTGACTGCCCATGAAACCAAAAACACTATGATCATTACTATGGAAAGAAATACGATAAAGAAAATGATACTTTGCGCTATACCAAGCTTGTTAAACACCGTAGGATTGAATATTGCTGCATATTCGACAAAGGGCAAGGCTAAAAGTAAAAGCGCTATCACAGAGCTGCTAATGCCGCCTAAGGGTGCCAGATTAAAAAGAGTGCGTTTGTTGCCGTTTGCTTTGGTAAAAGTAGCCAATATTGTTTTTAAAGGATAAGTAGTCATCAGAGTGGTTTCCTTGAAAGAGTTAAAAGAGGATTATACAGTAAGTAGTTGAAGTGAAACTATAGGAGCAAAGCTCCTATAGATTTAGATCCCCGCGTTGAACTTGAGCATCTCGTCGATGCTGATCAGAATAACCGTTCCCAAAAAGGCAAGGTTGATCTGCATAAACACTTTTCGAGCGTGCTTAAGTTCAAAGTTCTTGTACAGAAGCTGTAGACTGCTTGCAAAGGCAAGAAGTGCTATCAGTCCCAACAAGGCGATGATAGTCATACTCGCAGGCTCAAAGATAGTCACCATAAAGAAACCCGTTTGTATCGTCAGGATCAACCATACAAATGTCAGTCTCTGAAGGCTCATCTTTCCGAACAGACGCATTGCAGTCGGATAACCTGCTCCAGTATAGTCTCCATAATGGAGCATGACAAGCAGCCAAAAATGCGGTACTTGCCAAACGAAGTAAAACAGTCCCAAAGCATAAAACTCAGCTTCCATAAGACTGTGGCCTGCTGCCAACCATCCGATTGCCGGAGGGACGACACCGAGCAAGGCACCCGGTACAACAGCCAAAGCACTCTTCTTCTTCAAAGGAGTGTAAAAAGCGTTGTACCAGATAAATGAAAAGAGAAACAAGTTAAGACCTGTCCATCCAAGTAGATCATAGATCAAGACCAGTGAAGCGATGATCAACACCGCCGCAATGATCAGACCCGTACGCGGCGACATCCTGCCAGAAGCGATCGGTCTATGCTTTGTACGTTCCATTAATGCATCCTCTTTGTACTCTTGCACCTGATTAAGTGTCGAAACACCCAAAGCTACAAGAAGTACTGCGAAAGTCGCAATAAACATATCTGTACCGATCTCGCCCTTAGCCATAATATAGGCAAAGAGAGCCGAAAGGCTCACTGCGAAAGAAAGTACAAACTTTGTGAGGATAAAAAAATCTTTAATCATTTTTTACTTGTTAAGATACTCAGCAATCGCTGAAACCTCTTCCTCTGACACATAAGGGAATGCTGGCATATTGCCCATCATACCTTTTTTACCGTTTTTCAATACATTGCGTAAAAGGTCTACATCGTAGCTTACAAGACTTGGAGCCGTACCATACTGACCCTTACCATCTTCACCATGACAAGAACTACATGCTGCGAATGAAGCAGGCTGATCACCTTTCATACCACCAGCAACATAAGCTGCGATATCTTCAGCATCTGCACCATAAGCCAAACCAGCAGGCATTTCACCCATAGCATAACCAAGTTTGTTTTGACCATTGTTGATCACATCCAAAACTTGCTCTTTCGTCAATGTTCTCGTTTTAAGAGTAGGTCCATAAAACACCTTATCTGTTGTAATTGCGTGACAGCTTTTACATCCATGTTGTTGTAATACGGCATCACCTGATTTCGCATAGTTACCTTTTGGTGTATCTTCACTACTATTGAACCATGCTTCATACTCAGCTTTTGGAAGTACGACAACTCTAGAGTACATATATGAGTG
>JBFEIF010000069.1:0-12016 GCA_041553795.1 Sulfurimonadaceae bacterium | reverse complement strand
TCCGGACTACGACCTCCCCCAGCCTTCTATCTCTGCAGAAGAGATACTAAGCAACAATCTTGACATCCAAAAAGCACTGAGTGCACTCAAGATAAACGAGAACATGGTGACTGCCGAAGAATCACGCTATCTTCCGACGATCGGTGCCATGGCAGAACTTCAAACAGCAGACAACACCTTTTTGGGCGATGCCAATGATCACAAGTCTTATACCGTCGGACTCCAGCTGAAATGGAACTTCTTTAGCGGAGGAAGCGACAGTGCTGCAGTCGAGAAAGCCCGGACACAGAACCTCAAGATGCAGACACAGACCCGATTCGCCAAAGAAGGTATTTCACTGAAGATAAAAGAGATACAGACAAGGGTCAAGACTGCTTCTGCCGAGATCAAAAGCCTTAAGGCCGAACTTGCCTTGGCAAGACAGATCTATGAGAACTATGAGGGCCGGTACAAAGAACAGCTCTCATCCATGAGCGATGTCATCATCAAACAAAGCAGCTGGCTGGAAAAGGTCTTGGAGCTTTTAAAAGCCCAGAACAATAGAAACACCCAGATATTTGCCCTGGAACGTCTGGGCACACCTTCTCAAGGAGATCAATTATGAAACGATTTTTTATAGCACTTTTTACTTTTTCCGCCCTGCTTGCGGCGGAGCCTTTGACCCTTTCAGGTACGCTGATATCAGATAACGAGAAGATGATAACGAGCCGTTTTATGGGCTTTGTCACGCAAGTCCATGTCTCTGAGGGAGAACAGGTCAAAAAAGGCCAGGCGCTTTACAGCATCGATTCACGAGAGATCGACTCTGCTGCACGTCAGGCAGAACTTTCTTTGCAGATGTATCAAAACCAGTATACCAATGTCCGACTCAACTTGGAACGGCACAAACGCCTTCTTCAAAAAGACATGGTCTCGCAATATGAAGTCGAGAACATCGAGCTGGCTGCCAAGACCCTTGAAGACATGATTTCTATAGCCCAGGCCCGTCTGAACGAGGTCAAGAACCAGTATAAATATCTTCACATCACAGCACCTAATGACGGTGTTATCGTAGCCAAAAACATCAAAGTCGGCGAGATGGCGATGCCCGGGATGCCGGCTATCATCCTTTCGGACCTTACTCGGCTTAAAGTAGCCGTCGAAGTCGCTGAGAGTGAGCTCAAACGTATCCGGTATAACAAGAAAGTCCGTGTGAGTATTCCCTCCTTGGAACTTGAGCTCGAGGGGAAGGTCAATGCCATCATCCCCTCCTCTAATCCCATGACCCACTCCTTTAAGGTCAAGGTCTCCATCGATACCGACAGACACCGTCTTTATCCCGGTATGTATGCTACGGTGAAGGTCGACTAGATGGCCTACCTACCTAAGGATATCGCCGGAAGACTCTCTCAGAGTTTTATCCGTAATCCACTGACACCGCTATTGGGCGTATTTTTGCTGATCATCGGTTATATCTCATTGATGATGATGCCCCGGGAAGAGAACCCCCAGATGGTCGTCAGCGGATCTACCGTTATCGTCTTCCTTCCCGGGGCCACGGCCAAAGAAGTCGATAATGTCATTGTAAAGCCTCTGGAACGTAAACTCAAAGAGGTCAAAGGTATCGAGCATATCTATTCCATGGCAATGGACAATGTAGCGATCGTGAATGCCGCATTTTTTATCGGAGAAGAGAAAGAAGACTCCAATCTCAAAGTCTATGACAAAGTCTTGCAAAACATGGATATTTTGCCCAAAGGCGCTATGCAGCCTATCATCAAGCCTTTGGATATCGATATAGATATTCCCGTTGTCTCCGTTGCTTTTTATTCCCATAATGAGCAGATGCAGCCTTCCGAACTGTATGACAGGGTCAAGTCCATCCAGCATCATATCAATGGCTTGGACAATGTCGCCGTGACCAATATCAAAGGCGGACATAAACACCAGTTCAATATTCAAGTCGATCTGCATAAACTCTCAGGCTACAATCTTTCTATGGGTCAGATCGTTCAAGCGGTTCAAGCACTTTCCTACAGTGTCCCCTCCATAAAAAACAGGACAGACTCCAAGGAGATCGTCATGTTCGGCGTCAAAAATGCCATAGACACAGCAGACGATATCGGTAACATCATCGTGACATCCTATCAGGGTTCACCCGTCTATCTCAAACAGATCGCCACGGTTACTAAGGGCTATAATATCCAAGAGTTCAAGTCAGCCCATATCTCCATCCAAACACAAAACGGAAGCTTCTCTCCTTTACATGACCAGGTCACCCTGACCGTATCGAAACTCCAAGGTACAAACGCCGTACTCATCGCAGAAGCGGTAAAGAAAGAGCTCGAAAAGTATCAGGAAGAAATTCAAAGATCCGGTATTTCCTATGTGATCACACGAAATGACGGAGAGAGAGCCAATGAAGCCGTCAATGAGCTTGTCTTTCACCTCATCCTTTCTATCATCATCATTGCTGCCCTGCTTGTCTTTGTCCTTGGCTGGAGAGAGTCTCTGATCGTCACTTTTACTGTTCCCGCGATCTTGGCTATCACCTTATTCATCGCCTATCTCACAGGGCAGACCATAAACAGGCTTACCCTCTTTGCCTTTTTGCTCAGCCTGGGTCTTTTAGTCGATGCGGCTATCATCGTCATCGAGAACATCCACCGCCACTTCCATTCAAAAGATGCCGATAAGATGCCGGTAGATGAACTGATGAGCATGGCGACTGATGAGATAGGACCGCCGACCAATATAGCGACTCTTGCCATCATCCTTACCATGGTGCCTATGGCCTTCGTCGGACAGATGATGGGCCAGTTCATGAAACCCATTCCGGCCAATGTCCCCGTAGCCCTTGTCGCCTCACTCTTTGTCGCTTATATCTTCACCCCCTATCTTGCAACGCGTATGCTGAAAAGACCCCATCATAAAAAGGATGACCATGCTTAAGAGATTTGAAAACGCTCTCTTAAATGTCTTGAAAGACCCCTCTAAAAAGCGTTTGACACTTATCCTCACGCTTTTAGCCTTTATCCTTTCGGTATTGATGATACCCTCAGAACTCGTCCTGGCGAAGATGCTCCCGGGCAAGAACAATAATACCTTTACCATCTATATCGATCTTCCTTCAGGCTCTTCTATCTCACAGACCACCGAAGTCTCCTCCTGTGTCATCAGGCATATACAAAAAGAGAAAGAGGTCTTGGATGCAGAACTTTTTCTGGGCATGGGAAGTCCTCTGGACTTTGCCGGTCTGATCAAAGGCTCTCATTTTAAAAACGGTGAGAACATCGCAGAGATCGTTGTGAACCTCAGCAAGAAACATCACAGGGACGAGCCTTCGTATCTTATGGTCCAGCGCATGCGCCAATCTATTACAAACGAATGCGAGAAGATCTATGCACAGACCAGTATCAAATTTGTCGAACCGCCTGCCGGTCCTCCCGTCATGGCGGCAATTGTCGCTGAAGTCTACGGTCCCGATGCCGAAGGTATACGTCTTTTGGCCAACCGCGTCGAGAGTGTCTTTAAAACCGTTCCCGGGCTTGTCGATATCGATGTCATGCAAGATGAGATATATGACACCTTTGAAGTGCGTGTCAACAGTATCAAGATCGCGAGATCAGGTCTGAATGTCAAACAGGTCAACGACATCTTGTATCTTGCTTTCGAAGGGATGCAGATCGCGGTGAAAAACTCTGATCTGTATGATGACCAGATCCCTATCTTTCTGACGCTTTCGAATGAAACAAAAGCCTTCAGCTCAAAAGACAAAGAGGCCGTTGAGGCAAAGCTTGCGAGTCTCAGGCTGATGAACATCCAGGGGATGATGGTGCCGATCACCGAAGTCGTCTCCATTACTGGAATCAAGTCCAATCCCCGTATTATGTCAAAAAACCTTCATCAGATGAGCAGTGTCCTTGCCGATACCGGCATGCTTTCGCAGGTCTATCCGCTTATGGATGCCCGAAACATCATCTTGGAAAGTTTTACCGACCGCTATGACATTTCTAAGATCGGTCTGTTTAACCTAGAACTGAAGGAAAAGAAGACAAAAAAGCTCTACAGGATCATCTGGGACGGGGAGATGGAAGTCACTCTGGACACCTTTTCCGAGCTCGGAGGCGCTTTCATAGCAGCCCTTGTCCTGATCTTTTTACTCATGGTCATCTACTATAAAAGCTTTAAACTCAGCGGTATTATCCTCTTAGGAAGTTTTCTATCCATTGTCGGTGTCATCGTCGGCCACTTCATTATGGATCTGTTCACCCCTGAGACCTTCTTTTTGACGGCGACCTCTTTAATAGGTTTTATTGCCCTTATCGGTATCTCTTCACGCAACTCACTGCTACTGCTGGACTTTAGCAAGTCCTTGATATTCGACAAAGGAATGGGACAAAAAGAGGCCATTGCCTACGCTGCTGCAACACGGGCAAAACCCATATTCTTGACAGCCGTTGCGATCATCCTGGCATCCACACTCCTTGCCTCTGATGCAGTCTTCGGAGGACTTGGTGTTTCGCTTATCTTTGGGACTATCGCAGCCGTTGCAGCTTCCCTTATCGTCGTCCCTGTCTTGATGGACAGTACTGACCTAAAAGACGAGTTTACACACTAGGATGTATATACTATGTCAAAAAAGCAGTTAAACAAAGTTTTACTAAAGATCCAATATTATACATATTATCAAAAAAGTTTATAAATAATAACAATTTTGTGATAGATCACATGAAAGACACCCGTGAATAAAAAACATCTCTTTCTCCTGCTATTGATATTGACATCACTTGCCGCCACTCCACTCCCGCCGGCTGTTGATATCAGCCGATCACAGAAGCATATCGGAAACAGTATGCTGCTGTATGAAGACAAAAACAGCACAATGCGTTTTTCAGACATCGCGCAGCTTCCGGCCGATGCCTTTTCCCCTCTGCACACGGAAATCTTCAGTACGACTTTTACCTCTTCGTCCTACTGGTTCAAATTTGATGTAAATAACACTAAAGACACACCTTTGTCCCGTGTTTTTGTCTTCGAACCGCCATGGCTCGACTATATTCAGGTACGCATTCTCCATAAGAGCTCGATCACCTCATCCTATGAAGTCGGAAACAGCTTTGAATACGGCAAGCGGAGTATAAACCATCATCTCATCAACTTCGAACACACTTTTCAACCGGGCCGTTCCAGTGTCTACGTACAAGTCAAAACACGTGACCCTTTTATTGTTTCTCTCTCGCTTATGGAAGAGAAAGCATTTCTTATGCAGCAGCAGGACAAATCTCTTTATATAGGACTGATATACGGGGTCTTGTTGGCAATGCTTCTGTACAATTTCTTCCTGTTCCTGGGTATTAGAGAGCCTTATTACGCCTATTATGTCCTTTTTCTCGCAGCCTTTCTCATTATGAACGCTTCGTATAACGGCTATACCTTCAAGCCCTTGTGTGCACAATATCCCGAACTTCAGAACTGGCTGCAGGCAAGTTCCATCTTTTTCTATTCGTTCACCGCACTTCTTTTTGCCAGATCCTTTCTGAATCTTAAAAAGACGCATAAACTCTTGAACGCAACAAGCCTTTATATGATCTACTTCCTGTTTTTTGTTGCTTTCATCTCTGCGCTGACCGGCGGGTACCACTATCACGTCAGATTCTCTATCATCATGAGCGTCATCGTCAGTCTCTATATATTTTTTATAGCCATCTTCTCCTGGAGACATGGCAACCGATCCGCACGCTTTTTTATACTCGGTTTTTTTAGCAGCCTCTTGGGCACCATCATCACCGCTTTGACCGTCATGGGCCAGATAAGCTACCATGAGTACACCTACAGAGCCCTTGATTTCGGTATGGTCATAGATGCCATCCTCCTTTCCCTTGCCCTTTCTGACAAGCTCAAGATTAGCAATGAACAAAAGCTTATCGCAGAAAAAGAATCCCGTACCGATGCATTGACGGGACTGCTCAACCGTCGCGCTTATGACGAGATCAGTACAAAAGAGTTTAAGCGTTCCATCCGCTACAAGACACCTATCTCATTTGTCATCTTTGATATTGACAACTTCAAGGAGTTCAATGATACTTACGGACATCACACCGGAGATCAGACGCTTCAGCATTTTGCACATCTTTTACTTCAGATCAAACGTGATAGCGATTTCGCCTTTCGGCTGGGAGGAGATGAGTTTTTGGTCTTGATGCCGGAGACAGATAAGGCCAAAGCCCTTCATTTGGCTACAAGAGCCCAGGATAAAATCAAGCAGGAGATATTAAAGATAGAGGAGCTTGCCCTGACAATCACGACATCTTTTGGCGTCGCAGAACGTACAGAGGATGACCTTTCGATAAGAGAGGTGGAGAAAAGGGCCGATCAGGCACTCTATGGAGCAAAAAAGCTCAGATAATAAGATACTGAGGCTTTAAGCTAGAATCTTCGAGACGATCTCGTATACATTTTTTGATAGCTCTTTGGTGTTGAGTATCTTCTCCAGTTCGACCTTCATCAGACTCTTGGCCTTTTCGTTAAGACGGCCGTAATCTTTAAAGACGCCCGATATTCCCGAAGCGATTTGAGGATTGATCTTGTCCAGTTCAAGGACCTTGTCGGCGATAAAGGAGTAGCCACTGCCGTCAACAGCATGAAAGTGCAGTGCATTCCTTGCAAAGGCACCGATAAGCGAACGTACAAGATTTGGCACCTTGATATCAAAGACCTCATCCTCCAATAGTCTTTTAACGTTTTCAGGCGTCTCTTTCAATTCGGATGAGGCGATAACTGAAAGATATTTGTTCATGACCAAGGTGTTCTTCTTGTAGCGCTTATAGAAATCCTCAAGAGCCTTAGTCTTGCTCTCTCCTTTTGAGTTTGCCAGTATCGTCAGTGCACTTAAACGGTCTGTCATATTGTTCGCATTTTGATATTGTGCATAGATGACGTTCTCCTCTTTCAAGGCTCCCAGATAAGACAAGAGTGTGTTCTTGAGCTTTCGTCTTGCCATAGCCTTATTATCCAGAGTGTATTCGCAAGGCTGATTCAAGGAATCGTATTGCATACGGATATCGGCACCGAAGAGGCGGACCAGTTCGCGTTTTAAAAAGTTTCGTGCCATATAGATCGCCTCGACATCCAGGACCTTGCGCTCCTGCATCAAGATCGAGATCGAAGGAAGGGTAAGTGAATCGGCTTTAAGCGACATATCCATATCCATATCCAAAAGGACTTTTGAAAAGGCATTTGCATAGATCTCGCTCAGACTAAGCGGTTTATTGGCTTCAAGGGCATCTATCAGCTTGTGAAGGACCATACCGGCGATGACCTGAGAAGCTTCAAACCGGTTAAACTCATCCTTGTCATGCCCCATCAAAAACGCATACTCTTCCAATGCATATGAGGTATGTACCTTCACCGGAGCCGAGAAGTTTCGGTTCAGAGACATGATCGGTTCGTGTTTGATCCCGGTAAAGACAAAGGTCTCTTCTTCTTTGGATATAAGCAGTATTCCCTTGTCGATAAGGGGTTGGCCTTCTGCTGAAGCCAGTTCTAATCTGTTATCATGACCGCTTCGGTTCAAGAGGCCGATCTTAAAAGGGAAGAAATAAGGTTTTTGACCCGTCTGCGTCGGTGAAAAGTAGGACTGGGCCAATGTCAGTGAGAATATCTTCGCTTCTTTGTCGAAGGCCGTTTTGACATCGACTTCGGGTGTACCCGACTGGGAATACCAAAGCTTGAAATGTTCAAGATCGAAACCTGATGCTTCCTGCATTGCCCAGACAAAATCCTCCGTACATACGGCCTGGCCGTCAAAGGTCTCAAAATACAGGTCCATTCCCTTTCTAAAGCCTTCTTCGCCGATCATTGTATGGATCATACGGATGACCTCAGCCCCTTTTTCATAGATGGTCGCGGTATAAAAGTTATTGATCTGGATATAGGCATCGGGTTTGATAGGATGCGAAGTTGGTGAAGCATCTTCGACAAACTGACGTTCCTGAAGAGCTTTGACATCAGAGATACGCTGGACACTTCGGGTGTTCATATCCGAAGAGAACTCCTGGTCTCTGAAGACGGTCAGACCCTCTTTCAAAGTCAGCTGAAACCAGTCTCTGCACGTGATACGGTTTCCTGTCCAATTATGAAAATATTCATGTCCGATCACCGACTCGATGCCCATAAAGTTCATATCCGTAGCGGTATCTGCATCCGCAAGGACATAATGCGAATTAAAGACATTAAGTCCCTTGTTCTCCATCGCGCCCATATTGAAACTGCCCACAGCCACGATGTTGTAAATCTCAAGGTCATATTCACGTCCAAAACGCTCTTCATCCCACTTCATAGAGGCTTTCAAAGACTCCATTGCGTGAGTGCACTGCGCCTCGTTGCCTTTATCACAGTAGATGTTCAGCTCGATCTCTTTTGCACTCATCGTCGTAAAACTGTCATTCACGCAGCCCAGGTCCCCTGCGACAAGAGCATATAGATACGACGGCTTAGGAAAGGGGTCCTTCCAGAGAGCATAATGTTTCCCGCCTTCAAGATCGCCTTTTTCAAAAAGGTTTCCGTTGCTGAGTAGGACGGGATAAGCTTTTTTATCCGCGATGATCTTCGTCGAATACACGGCCATCACATCCGGTCTGTCCGTGAAATAGGTAATGCGTCTAAAACCTTCAGGTTCGTTTTGAGAACAGAATATCCCGCTTGATTTATAGAGTCCGTCGAGGGCAGTATTGGCTTCTGGGTTGATACTGTTTTCTATCTCCAGCACAAACTCTTGAGGCAGTCTGTGCAGGGTAAGTCCAAGATCGTTCAGTTCATATTCGCTTTCGTGCAGTATACGGCCGTCCAAGACAACAGAGATCAGTTCAAGCTCCTCACCGTTAAGAAAGAGAGGGATGTTTTCTGCGCCTGTACGTTGGATATTCATCCTGCTTTTGACCCGGGTCTTTGTATTATGAAGTTCAAATTCAAGATCGATTGTCTTGACCTCATAAGAAGGCTTCTCATAATCTTTTAAATATATCTTTTCCATACTCATCTTATCATCCTTAATACGTCTTCCAGACTTCCGTTTATAATAGTCGTTGATTCCGTTATCATCAGGTTAAACATACCCTCGAAATCTTCTATAACAAGACCTTTGCCGTCATACCAGACACCCTCTTTACAGACACATCCGTTATCATGTTCTCTTGTCTTTTCAAGCATCGATGCCTTGGAGTCCACATAGACATAGACTTCTTTTCCCAAGGCTGTTCCATAGCCTATTTCAAAGACGGTCCCGGGGTCAGGTTCACCATGCCTGAAAACATTGAGGTTGACAGCCAGAATATCGGCTTCTCTCATCAAGGCGATATTGGCTTCATAGATCGTCTTTCGTATCTCTGCCTTTGGCCGAGTAAAGTCAACCTTGTTATCCAGGGGAGCCAGACCGATAAAGCCGTACTTTTTGCACAGCTCTTTTTTACGCTCTAATACCTCTACCGCATCAGGATAGAAGACATCGAATCCGGCTAAATAAATCTTCTTCTTTTTCATGCGAGATTGTAACAAATTAACGTTAAATTAACAGCCTTGGATTATAATATTCATTGTCACACGTTCAAGTAAACAAGGTCTGTCCCAGACTACCATACAAAAAAGGAAGAGCATGTCCAAATCCGTATTACTTCTTTCAATATTACCTTTAATACTTTTTGCAAACGAATCAGCTGAGTTTCAAGCCGGACAGAAGGTCTTTAATGACACCTGTTCAAAATGCCATGTAGAACTCCTTGACAAGAAGACGGCCTTAAAGAGATTTAAAAACCTTAAAGCACCGCCGATGAATGAAGTCGCCCAACAACTGAAGTCCAACATACTTATCAAAGATGATGACGACGATGTACACCGTGCGGTCGTCATCGCTTTTATCAAAGACTATATCAAAGATCCTTCTCTCGCAAAGACTATGTGCAATCCTCCTGCCATAGAAAAGTTTGGGTTGATGCCGTCTCAAAAGTCATTATTGAGCGAGCAAGAGATCAACAACATTGCAATTTGGTTATATGACCGATATGAAGGCGTTGAATTTTAAGCCTTTACGGCCTAAGTTGACGTACTTCTATTGCATTTAAGGCATTAAAATGTTAAGATATAACAATTATTAATAAAGAAGTAAAATGTCTAACTTTTTGTACATAGCCAAACAGCCGATTTATGGAAAAGATGCACATATCTTTGGGTACGAACTCTATTATCGCAATGACGATCAGGCTATGACTCTTCCTGACAAAAGACTTGCAACAGCATCTGTTTTGGTGAACACCTTGAATCAGATGGGGCTTAACTCCCTGGTAGGCTCATCTAAAGCCTTTATCAATATCGATGCGAAGATCCTTTTAACCGACATCATCTACACGATCCCAAAAGATCGTTTTATCTTGGAACTCAATGAAGATATCCAGATCAATCAAAAAGAATTTGAGTGTATCAAAGCACTCCACAAAGTGGGATATACATTTGCCCTGGATAATGTCACCTTTACACAAGAGTATATGAAGAACATCACCCGTGTCCTTCCTCATATCGATTTTGTAAAGTTCGATACCATCAGTACCGATTTTGAACTCTTAAAAGAGAAGATCTCTACCTTTGAGGGTAAAAAACTGATAGCGCAGAAGATCGAATCTGTTTTTGTCTACAGTGCTTACAAAGAGATCGGGTTTGACTATTTTCAAGGCTTTTATCTTGGAATGCCCGAACTTATCAAAAAGAACCGCATCGATCCTCATCACCTTGGTGTCATCCGCCTTTTCAACCTTCTTCAGGGAACTGTCTCTATGGCTGACATATGCAGCGAGTTTGAACAGCATAATGAGATCATCTTGCAGTTGCTGCAGTTTGTCAATTCGGGTGGATTTGCCTTTGAGACCACCCCAAAGACCATCTGTGACGTCCTGGAATTTATCGGCAAAAAACCGCTTATGCAGTGGCTTATGCTTATTGTCTATGCTAAATCTGGCCGAACGGGAGATCAGGACATCAATCCATCTTCGATCCTCGTGCAAAACCGTATCGATCTGATGCTCGGTATCTTAAAACGTATGAATAAGAACAATGCAGAGTTGATGGAACAGGCACGATTTGTAGCGCTTCTTTCACTTCTTGAGACTGTGTTTGAGATGCCTTTGCCATTGATCCTGGCTGAACTTGATGTAGAAGATGTGATCAAGAATGCTCTTTTGAATAACGAAGGTGAACTTGGAAAACTGTATGCCTTGGTCCTTGCTTTGGAAAAGTCTGATCAGGAAAAATCAGAGAAACTACTTTTGGCTTACGGACTTGAAGTCGAAAATATTTGGCATATCCTCGAAGAACATCTGGGACACCCAAAAGAGATCACCCACTAAAGCTGCGGGTCTTTTTTACAGACTCTCAAAGAGTCGTATAGACCTCTTCCATAGCCTTATATAGTTCATTTACCCCATACTCCGGATTTTTTGCCATAATATCAAGCATGACGACATTGTCTTCGTTTCCGTTCCAGACCTTTATATAGGTTCCTTCTTTATATCCATGGTCCTGACGGAAACGGTTTAGAATATTCTTTCCTATATAAAGCGTATAGAGTTTTTGCAGGTTGACACCGCAATGCAGGGCCATATTGAAAAAGTCATTGATCAGAGCATTCAGATCAAACCCTTCCGGTTTTAAGACATCAAACATCATCTTCTCGACCATTCCAATAAGATGGTACATATCTACCTCAGGTTTATATTCCAGACTTGAGAAGGCTTTGTAAGCTTCCTGGGAGACAATATGCTGACTAAGGTCTTCAAGACTGCCCTGCTCTTTAAGTTTGTACTCCTGAAGAAGAAGGCTGACGACAAAGTGCCAGATATCAACCGCTTCAATTTTGATGTTTTCCCAGTCCGGCTCCTGGTTGATCGCCTTCCAATGCTTCCAGGCAAAACTATCTATCAGCTCTGCAGCTTCCATATATATACAGCGTTTCCAGTCAATGACCTTGCCATTTTTTGTAAGGCCGTTTTCC
>JBFEIF010000068.1:0-12137 GCA_041553795.1 Sulfurimonadaceae bacterium | reverse complement strand
CGTCTTATTTCAGAGGCTGTCAGCCAGTATAAAAAACGGATCAATCTTATTGTAAAAGTTGTCAGTCTTGAAGAAAAAGAGATGCTGGCGGACTTGCCGATTCATGCAATTATCGATGGAAAAGAAGAAGTCGCAAAGATCTTGGTCTCCCACAGTATACAGTGTCATATAGGTGAAAGTTAAAAGATGCTCGCTACAGTAAAGAACGCATAAAAACATATTATATTTTTTAATATTTTTTGTAACTGAAATGTCATTGAACGGTTACTTTTTTACAGTAGTATTCGTGCATGCAAAATAAACTTAAAACACCGGACTTTGTCTATAGAGTCACCCTACTTCTACTGATATTTATGACATTTGTTTTAATAGGCTATAAGCTTTTTTTTCTAAATTATCAGTTTTCCGATCTTATCCCAACGATAGGCTATGATGTAGAGGTTAACATTCAGGTCAGCGGGCATGAAGATGATATCTCTGTGTCTACCTACCTGCCTTCAAGTACAAGTCATCAAAACATATTGGATGAGAGAAGTTCTTCGAGCGTATTTACAACACAGATTGAGATCGAGGGTTTAAACCGCATTGCAACATGGAAGGCACCGGCAGTATCAGGCACGCATATCATCAAGTATAATTATTTTGTACAAGCCGAACATATCATCTATACGGTAGATAAAAACATCTCAATAGAAGAGAAGCTTCCTTCTTACCTGCAGGAATATTTAAAAGAAGAAGAGGGGATTCAGGTAAATGATCCCTTAATAGAACAGACACTTTTTGAGCTTTTTGGAGATAAGAAGCCCGACACCTTAGAAGCCTTGCAGACTATACATGATTATCTTCAAAATCAATTTAAAAACCGGAACTTTTCAGGTTTTACGGATGCCCTGACCGCTTTAAAACTCAAAGAAGCCAGCTGTAATGGAAAGGGTCGGCTCTTTTTGGCACTGACACGAAAGATAGGTCTTCCTTCTCGTCTTGTAGGGGGTCTTATCTTAAAACAAGGAAGCAAGAAGACTTCACACCAATGGGTTGAGGTATATGTTCGAGGACATTGGGTCCCTTTTGACACGATCAATGACTACTTTGCAGAGGTCCCCGAAAACTATGTAAGACTCTATTATGGAGACAAGGTACTATTCAAACATAGTGCAAATGTTAACTTTAAATACCTATTTAATATCACTAAAAAATTGGTACCAAGAAGCAGATTTAAGGAGACGATGTATTCATCTTCTTTAAATGCTTTTAATATGTATAAGATATTTGAAAGCATCGGTATCTCTCAAAATCTATTGAAGATCATTTTGATGATCCCATTGGGCGCCTTGGTCGTTGTTATCTTTCGAAATGTCATAGGCATAGAGACCTTTGGTACTTTTTTGCCGGCACTGATCGCAACATCTGCCCGAGAAACAGGCGTGTGGTGGGGGTTGCTGGGGTTTTTGTTTATCATATTACTCTCAGCAATGGTACGCAAGTTTTTAGACTATCTGCAACTTCTGCATTCGCCAAAAATGGCGATTATGCTGACTGTTGTTGTTATTGCGATGTTGTTGATGACCGTTACATCAGTACATTCATCTTTGTTTGATCTGGCACATATCTCACTCTTTCCTATAGCGATACTGGCTATTACAGCAGAGCGTTTTGCGATCATTCAAGAAGAACAAGGGCTTATGAAAGCCTTACGCATCTCTTTTTTTACGGCAATCGTGATCTTGGCGGCTTATGCCGTGATGAATTCACTTTTTATGCAGAGTCTGATCATTGCCTTTCCTGAGCTTTTACTCTTTTTAATCGCTTTGAATCTTTGGCTTGGAAAATGGGTAGGTATGCGTTTGTCCGAGTTTATTCGCTTTAGGAAATTGATCTTCAAGGCACAGTCATGAGCTTTTTGAAGAGATGGTACAGCACTTATTCACTGGGTATGAAAAATGCCAAGAAGGTCGTGGGAATGAATAGGCGTAACTTGGATTATGTCTATCCGAATAACCCGCGAAAATATTTTGAGTATGCAAATGACAAGGTCCTGACGAAAAAGACCTTGGAAGAGAATGGATTAAGTGTGCCAAAAAGTTTTTTTGTCGTTGGATATTTTTATGAGCTTCAAGAACTCGAAAAAAAATTGAGGAAACTTTCAAGCTTTGTCATCAAACCTTCCTGCGGAAGCGGGGGAAACGGGATTGTCGTGATAAGTGAGTACACAGAAGGAAGATGGATATCTGTAAGCGGTAAAGAACTGAGTTATGAAGATATTAAAAAACATGTTTCGGATATTATCTTTGGAGTCTACTCTTTTGGTCTTGATGATAAGGCTATTATTGAAGAAAGAATCGTACAAGACCCTTATATATCGGAACTAAGTCCGCTTGGTCTGGCCGATATAAGAATGATAAATTACAAGGGGAGCAATGCTAGAGCGATGTTGAGAATAGCGACTAAGGCATCTGACGGAAAAGCGAACCTGCATCAAGGGGGCATTGGCGTTGCCATCGATATGTCAAGCGGACATACCTTTTCTGCGCAGATAGAGCGAGAAAATATCTCCTTGCATCCTGATACGAATGTCCTTCTTTTGGATATAAAGATTCCTTATTGGGATGAGCTTGTGCGCTTATGTGAAGATGTTTCAAAGATCATCCCCCTGGATTATCTCGGAATTGACATTGCCTTAAGCGACAAGGGTCCTGTTATTTTGGAAGTCAACGCCCGTCCTGGAATAGAGATACAAAATATTTCCAATGAGGGGATGTCAGAGATATTGGCTGATATTGACAGTAGGAGCAGAGTATGAGGCTGCCAATGCATAAAATAACGGAGAGTGTCATCCCTGTTATCCTCCTTTTGTGTGCGATCTTTCTGCTCTTGTTCTTTGTGCAGTATAGAGCGAGTCTGGATGCAGACAAGGCAACCTATATTCATATCACACCGCAAACAGCCATGCCCAAAAGTGCTGAAAATGAGATGGACGGTGGGGTAGAGCTGGACTTTAGTGATGATGCCAGAATCATCAAGGCGCAAGATCTGATATCCAAAAAGATGTACAGGGAAGCAGAAGACATATATTTTAAAGTACTTTCAAAAGAGCCATCATCGCAGATACACAACTGGCTGGGTGTTTTATACTTAAAGCAAGAGGATTACCATAAGGCAGTGGTCTCATTTTCAAATGCTTTGAAGTTTAATGCGAAGAATTATAGAGCTCTGTATAACCGTGCCTTGAGCTATAGTGCTTTGGATGAGACACAAAAGGCAATTCAAGACTACAAAAAGCTTATCGAGGGATTTGATTCACATGCTAAAAGCCATTTTAATCTGGGCCTTTTATATTACAAACAAAAGATGTATAAAGATGCGATAAAAGAGTTTGAAAAGACGGCTAGTCTATCCAGCGGGGAGAAAAACATCAAATCGCTTTACCTGCTTGGAAAGAGTTATTCCAAGATGCTGCCGCCTGACAATGAAAAGGCAATAGCCGCTTTCAACGCGACAATAAGACTCAAACCGAACCATGTCCCATCGCGTTTGGCACTTATAGAGATCATGTATTCGGATAAGCCGGATGTATACAAAGAACAACTGGAAGACCTTCAACGCCTAACAGAGTTGGAGCCAGAGAATATCTCTATATATAAGGCAATCGCAGAGGTCCATCATAAAAACAAAAAAGAAGATCTGAGACTGCAGGCTTTGGAAAAAGCCCTTCAATATGAACCCAATAATGTTGAACTTACGATAGATACGGTTTTACTTTTAATGAAGGCAAAAAATACTCAAAAAGCTATTGCAAGGTTGGAAGAAGTATTGGCTCTTGATCCTTCTAACACGAAAGTCTACTTCTTACTGGGTCGTCTATATTATCTGCAAGATGACCATAATGCATCTTTAGCCGCTTATAGCAAGGTTGGGGAGTTGAGTACGGAAAGCTCCCCAGAGCTATGGAACAATCTGGGTCTTCTATATGTCAAGATGAAGGATATTGAAAAGGCAAAAGAGTCTTATGAGAAAGCATTAAGAATACGAAGTGATTATCCTGAAGTTTACTACAACCTGGGACTGCTGTTCTTTAAAAACAAAGAGTTTGAAAAAGCCAAGACCTGTTTTGAGAAGGCAATCGTCATCCGTCCTGACTATACGCAGGCTTATTATAATCTTGCCTTGATATCCGCACAGTTAAACAAGCATGAGGAAGCTATTGATGCCTATACCAAAGTCCTTGAACTCAGTCCTGACAAGGTGGAAGCGAAATTGAATCTGGCAGTGCAGTATTCCAAGCTTGAGGCTTATGAAAATGCACAAAGTCTCTACGCAGAGATCCTTGAGGAGGACGAGAGTTATTTTATCGCCTGGTTGAACTTGGGGTTAACAAGCTACCAGCTCAAAGAGTATGAGAACTCTATAGATGCGCTTAGAAAAGCGGTTGCACTTGAACCCGAACACGACAAAGCCAACCGTTCGCTGGCAAAATCTTACAGGGCTGTGAAAAAGTTCGATGAAGCTTTGGAGATATTGGAGAGGTTACTTGAAAATGACCCCTCTGATCTAAAGACACGCTTGGTCTATGCCCGGACATATTACCGTTACAAGAAATACGATCTGGCCTTGGACGAATATAAGAAGGTCTTGAGACTTGAAGCAGATAATAAGACAGCTCAAAGAATGATCAAGCTTATACAACAGAAGAAAAAATAAAAAAAGGAAAGAAAATGTATCACAACAAAAAGGAAAAAGATGAACACAAGTAAGATCATAAATATTCTTCTTATGTGTATGCTTGCGACAAGTGCAAGTTATGCAGCAGAAGTCAGTACAGCTAAGAGTACAAAGGATAAAAAGTCCAAGACAGATAGTAAGCACTCACTAGAGGCCAGTGTTGAGTCAGGTTTAGGATATGACTCTAACCCTTACTTAACGCCGAATGTATCGTATATAGATCCTACCCCGACTGTACCTGTTCTGGTCGAGCCAAATAAGAAAAGCGGATTCTTTGTCCCTGTCAAACTCAATGCAGACTACGAATACAGACTAAAAAAAGACATTCGTCTTATTGCTGATGTAAAGTTTGACGGAAAGTATTTCACAGACGCGGACCTGAAAAACGCAGACCAGTACAAAGCGGAAGCAGCTGCGGGTGTTCGTTTTAGATTTAATAAATATAAAAAAGAGACCAATGAGGTAGAAGTTAAAGCTCTTGCCGGAAAGGTGGACAAGGTTTATGTTGATCATGATGATGGGACGCTAAAGCTTACTGGTGCTAATCTTAACGATCAATCTAATCGATATAAATATACACAGGTCGGCGCAGAGGTAAAATATAAATATGAGTTTAAAAAGAGTGACTTCCTGGTGCATACGCGCTATGAGAATAGAGATTATGAGGAACCAGCTACCTGGTCTTCCCTTGATCATAAATACACGAAAATAAAGGTGCAAGGCGGCTATCAGTTTACGAAATCCCTCCACCTTGGTGCTTATTATGAGTATGCAATACGTGATTATGTAGAGCGTAAATCATACGAGATCGACCCTGATGGAACGATCCATCTTAGAAAACCAGGTGTAAAGTTTACTTATAATAGCATCAAGGCTTATGGCGATTATAAGGTATCAAAAGCCTATAAAATGGGTCTAGACTATTTGATAATGTCTCGAGCAGATGACAATCAAGGATACAGTGATTATCTATACCATAGTATCACCTTCTCAAACAACTACAAGGTATCAAAAGCTTTACATGCTTATCTTGATCTGAACTATTATATGTATGATTATAAAAATGCTTATGCCTATGATACAGATATAACCCTGCCAAAAAAAGAAGCAGACGGTTATGAGATATTGCTAAAAACAAAATACCGCATCTCACCTGAGCTGTCAACAAAAATAGAACTGAGTTATAAGGATGCTAGTTCAGCAGACAAGCGCTATAACTATGATGAGACGATCGCTATGGCAACTATAAAGTATATGTTTTAAGAGAGAATAAATAGGAAGGACTTGCAAACAAAGGTAGGTTTGCAAGTGTAACGAGACTTGCTCCTCTTCTTTATGTTCGCTTACAGGCTTGCAGCCTTCACGACAAAGTGAAAAGCTTAGAAAAATATTTCTGCTTCATTGGTTATAAGGCTTGACGTTAGGAGTGAAACTGCTAAAAAGATATTATTTTAAGCCCAGGTGGAGCTTTTAGTTGCCTCTTGAACCTGGTTTGACAGCTTCAGACTTGCCTTCCTTGCAAAGAGGGCACTCTTCCGGTGAGTACATCTCGAACGTAAAGTCGTTCAATGCAAAGAACGGAACGCCGTCAGGCAGCTTGCAGTTAGGTTTTTTAGTGACGTCTGAGTTCTGACGGTCGCAAAAACCGCGATTAGCCAAGGCTGCGAAACCGACGATAACGCCGCCCATGGCTTCTATAGCTGCGGCTGCTTCCATAGCTGAACCGCCTGTAGTGATGATATCTTCACAGATCAAAACGCGCTCGCCTTTTTTGATCTCAAAGCCGCGGCGTATAGTCATGACCTTATCGACACGCTCAGCGAAGATGGAGCGTTTATCCAAGGCAGTCGCCAATGCGAAACCTGCGATCAATCCCCCTAAAGCTGGTGCACAGACTGTGTCGACTTCGAGACCGCTTTCAACGATCTGTGCAGCAACACCTTCAGCCAGGACCTTAGCATTTTTCGGGTCTTCAAGAACCTTGGCAGATTGAAGGTAAAACTGCGAATGATTCCCTGAACTCAGTTTGAAATGACCTTCCAGCAGGGCATCGGCATCCATGTATATTTTTTTAACGTCCATTGCTTTTCCTATTCGATAATCTTGCTTATACGGCGATTATACTTTTAATATTTCTACTTCTTTGTCTTTTAGGATGGCATCGACATCGGCAATGAACTTATCCGTCAATTTTTGGATCAGATCCTGTCCTGCTTTTGATTCATCGGCAGTGATCTCTTTGTCTTTTTCAAGTTTCTTGATAGCATCGTTTGCTTTTTTACGGTCATTACGGATAGAGACGCGGGTATCTTCTCCCATTCCTTTCATCTTTTTGACGGTCTCTTGGCGCTGCTCAACTGTCATAGGAGGGAAGTTAAGGACGATCTTTTCACCGTCACTGTTCGGGTTAATACCGATATTCGCTTTTGAAATAGCACTTTCGATAGTAGCTACAAGCGGCTTTTCCCAAGGTGAGATCACGATTGTCGTCGCATCTGTCGCAATAACAGAACCAACCTGATCAAGGGCAGTCATCGTGCCGTAATAGTCGATCTTGATATTATCAAGTACGGATGTCGTTACTTTTCCGGTTCGAAGTGTTTTAAAGTTATGATGCATGTGCTCAATAGACTTTTTCATCTTGGCTTCACAGTCTTTTTGAATGTCGTTTATCATCGTATGTTTCCTTGTTCTGATTTTAGTGTTTTGTTATTTTTTTACGATTATTTGACTCGAAAAAGCATTTCCTGCTTTAAGAATCACCCGGGTACGGTTTCGTTCCAAGGGATAAAGCTTGTCACTTCTGAATTTCCCGTTTTCGACCGCAATATATTCCCAGCTCCCTCCGCTTACGTAGAGTTCGGCCTTCTTTATTGATGCCGGCATTGTAACGTGAATATCATTAAGATTTCCATTAGTCGGATAGCTTTTTGGTGAATGCCATTGTGCGTTGAGATATTTCATGCGAAGCTTTTGTTTAAGGTTGACGTCACCCGTCAGGGCAATACGGTCAAGGTCATCTATGGGACTTTCATGCGAGACAGCCCCCGCATTTTGATTCAGGATGAGATCAAAACCGTAAGCACTGATCTCGTTTTTTACATTGGCATCAAACTCGCCATAAGGATAAGCATAATATTTTGGCCGGTAGCCAAGGTGTTTTTCAAATGAGCGAAGGGCTTTGTCGGTGTCTTTTCTGATTGCTTCGGCTGAGAGAGAGACCATGTGCTCATGGCCATAGGAGTGCAGTCCTATCTCTCCGTATTTTGAAGCTTCTTGGATCTGTTCCCAACTCATAAAATCATTATAGTTTCGATCGGTTGCTTCTATATAGACAAAAAGAGAAAAAGGGTAGCCGTACTCTTTGAAAATGCCCAGTCCGTTGTCAAAAAAACTTTTATAGGAGTCATCGATGCAAAGTACGACCCAGTTGTCAGGGATGTATTGGTGACTTTTGAGTGCCTTGTTGAGCTTTTCAAGGGTTATGACTTCATAAGCATTGTCTTTGAAATAGTCGAACTGTTTTCGTAAAATATCAAGTGAGACATTGGTCGAGGCATGCTTTTCGTCGCCAAACCGGTGGTAGACAAAGAGATGGGCATCAGCCCAGAGTGTAAGGGAAAAAAGCGCGAGAAGGAGCGCTTGTCTCATTATTTGCTAGTGTTGGCTTCAGTCGCAGCCGGAGCCTGGACAGTTATGTCTTCGACGATAGTATCAACAACAGAGGCTTTGTTTTCTTGCGCATAGAAGTAACCCATTGCAACCGTGTTAAGAACAAAGAGCATGCCTAAGAAGAAAGTCATCTTTGCAAGAAAGCTTGCCGGACCTTTGGCACCAAATACAGATTCATTCGATCCGCTGTAGGCACCAAGGCCAATGCTTGAGCTTTTTTGAAGTAGTACAGCAATCGTTAATAAAACGACCAAAACGATCTGGACAATTAGCAGTATAGATGTCATTAAGTTTCCTGGTTTAAAAAATTGCGCAATTATAGCAAGATTTATCTTAGAGTTTATAAGCAGCCAATAAACACGCTATAATACGGCTTTTAAAGAGGTATTTAGTATATGAAAAAAGCATTCATCCTTGTCGCACTGTTGCTAGCGGTCTTTATTGGCAACATCCTTATGTTTGAGAACAATACTCCCTCTGAGGAGGAACCTCCTTATATTGCCGTGACAAGCTTTCCTCTTTTTGAGATCGCTGATAAACTGGTCGGTGAGAAGATTGCTATTAAAAAACTTATTCCTTTCGGCCTTGAGACCCACACCTATATGCCTTCTGTAAAGACGATGACGGAGATTTCCGGTGCACGGCTTGTTCTTTTTACCGGGGTCGGGCTTGAGCCCTGGATCAAAAAAGAGTACACAAACGCACTAGATATGAGCAGATCTGTACGATTGAATGATATTGATGAGGCCCATGATGAAGAGGATGACCATGACCATGACGGACATCAGCATGGTGCCGAAGGTGTTGATCCGCATTATTGGCTGGATATCGACAATATGATACGTATGACAGAGTTCTTGTCAGAAAAGCTTGGTAACAAGTTTTCAGAACATAAGCCACTTATCGAGAATAATGCAAGAGCGTACATCAAAGCGTTGAAGAACTTAAAAGAAGAGTTCGGTTCGGCACTGAAGTCCTGTAAACGAGATGAGATCGTCGTAAACCATAATGCTTTCGGATACCTTGCGAAGGAGTATGGCTTCAGCGTGCATGCACTGACAGGTCTTTCGCCAGACGAACAGGTCAGTGCTAAACGGATGAAAGAGATCACCGATCTGGTGAGAGAAGAGGGTGTGACAACGGTTTTCTTTGAAAGCTTTATAAGCCCGAAGTCAGCTCAGACGATCTCTAATGAGACGGGTGTTCAGGTTCAATCGCTCCAGCCGCTGGCAAATGTCACGCAGGATGAGGCAGCAAGAGGATATATTGCACTGATGCAGGAGAACCTTAAAAAACTTTCGACTGTGTTGGAGTGTGAATGAAGTTTGATACCGCTGTTTTTGAAGTAGAAGGACTCAGCTACACTATTAATGGGGCAGATATCATCAAGGACATCAGTTTTGTTGTAAAAAAAGGTGAATATAGTGCTGTCATTGGACCCAACGGCGGTGGCAAGACGACGCTTATCCGTCTTTTATTGGGATTGGAGAAAAAGAGCAAGGGAAGCATCCGCCTCTTTGGCCAGAAGCAAAAGGCATTCAAGTCCTGGAATAAAATAGGATATGTCCCTCAGCGGGTTTCACAGATTGACCAGTTCTTCCCGGCCACAGTCGAAGAGGTCGTTAAGATGGGACGCACGGCTGCACGAGGATTGTTCAAGCGCGAATCAGAAGAAGACAGAGACGCTGTTGAGCAGGCTATGGCCAAGATGGACGTACTGAATCTCCGCCATAAACTAGTCGGAGAGCTCTCAGGAGGTCAGCGTCAACGGGTAATGATCGCAAGGGCTTTGGCCAGCAAACCTGAAGTACTGATACTGGATGAGCCTAACACGGGTGTGGATATGGTCTCGCAGAACCGCTTTTATGCACTTTTGCGGGAGCTTAACCAAAAAGACGGGATGACCATTCTTTTTATTACCCATGATGTCGGTGTTATTGCGGACGATATTCAATCTATGCTTTGTATCAATCAGACGCTTTTGGCGTGTCATAACCCGCATGAAGTATTAAGCTGTTCTGAGATGAGTAAATTATATGGGATCGATGCACATTTGATACATCATCACCATCATTAAAATGGAGTCACTGCCTAGATGATAGAACTATTTCAATATGACTTTATGATCAATGCCTTCCTTGCCGGTATTATCATCGCTGTTCTTGCTTCAGTATCAGGTTCTTTCATCGTCTTGCGCCGGTATGCGATGCTGACAGAGACTCTTGCGCATGTAGCACTTGTCGGTGTTGCTATCGGTATTGTGACAGGGCAGAACCCTATCTGGGTCGCAGTTCTCATCTCGGTTGTCTCTGCTTGGCTGATTGAATACCTGCGTTCCTATCTGGGCCTTTACTCAGATTCAATATTGGCGATCTTCCTTTCGGGTTCTCTGGCATTGGCAGTTGTGATCGTTTCCGTAGCAGGTTCTTTCAATGCTTCTTTGTTCACATATCTATTTGGTTCTATCCTTTCTGTGACGAATGAAGACTTGATGGTGATGCTGATCTTTGGATCTGCTGCCATGGCTGTTTTATTGGGTCTGTTCAAAGAGTTCTATTTTATTGCTTTTGATGAAGAAGTCGCTCAGGTTAGCGGAGTGCGCGTCAAGTTGCTGAACTTTCTGCTTGTGACTATCATCGCTGTTATCATCGCTCTGTCAATACGGGTCGTAGGGACACTGCTCATAGGTGCCCTGATGGTCATCCCGACAATATCGGCACTTCGGTATAGACTAGGGTTTTCAAAGACGATTTTGCTTTCCTTGTTATTTTCGATCTCTGCTGTGTTGCTTGGTATGACGCTCTCGTACAGCTTTTCTTTGCCTAGCGGCGCGACGATCGTACTGGTTATCCTTCTTATCTTTATTATCTCAATGCTGATCAATCGAAAATGAATATAGAGCAAGAGTTCTCGCGATTTGCCCATCAATACGGACAGTACAACACCATCCAAAACAAGGTGGCCCAAAAGCTGATAGATGATATCAGTGACAAGCCTAAGCGCATCTTGGATCTTGGCTGTGGTAACGGCACTATTCTTCAGAAGATCACCTGGGAATACGATATGTTCATGGGTATTGATTTTTCACAAAAGATGCTTGATCTGCATCCTAAAGGGGAAAAGATCGAATGCAGACTCGGAAATTTCAATGAAGACAGCCTTTTTGAGACCTTGCTTAAAGAAAAGTATGACCGTATTTTCTCGAGTTCCTCTTTACAGTGGGCAGAAGACCTGGATACAACGCTGTATCAAATATCCCAGCTGAATGCACCTATCTCTCTGGCTATCTTTACATCTAACACTTTCAAGACTCTTCTGGATACGGCAGGGATAGCTTCCCCATTACGCTGTTCGGACGAAGTCTCTTATCTTGTGAGCCAGTATTTTAACTGTGAGATAGAGATCGTAAAATACGAGTTGACATTTGAATCGGTTGAGGATATCTTTACCTATATCAAAAAGAGCGGGGTCTCAGGCGGCAGAAATGTCCTTGGTTATAAAGAGATCAAAAAGCTTATGAAAGATTATCCGACAAAGTCTTTGGAGTTTGAAGTACTCTTCGCTAAGAGCTAACTGAGAAGATCGTCTTTTTCAAGAGTGTAAAGCTCATAGCGGATATGTTTGAACCGTTCTGAGAGTTCAGGTGCTACGACTTTGAATATTTCTTCGAGGACGCGGGATGATTCCTGAGCGCGTTTATAATTTGCGATGACGATACTTTTAACAGAGCTGCGTTCCATCTCGCT
>JBFEIF010000067.1:0-12264 GCA_041553795.1 Sulfurimonadaceae bacterium | reverse complement strand
GAAGGAAGCTGATAACATAAAGATTTTCCGCCACCGGTAGGCAAGATCATAAGAAGATCTTTTTGATGCAAGATAGCATCCACTGCTTCTTCTTGAAAAGAGCGGAAGCGATCATGCCCAAAGACGGTTTTCAATATCTCGTATTTTTGTATCAAATCGGCTATTTTCCATTCATATTTTCTAATATAACATACATTGATGTTCTATCTTTGTATGATAACAAGTTTATGCTAGAATATAAGAGTCGATGAGGAGTTTTTATGCCTTATACAATCTTTTTTATACTTTTTATCCTCTCCTTCACAGCCTGTTCAAGCAAGTCAGCCTTTATAACACAGGATGAACTTCAGGCACAAGGCAGCTATTCCGAAGCTGTCCGACACGCTAAGGAGAACATAGATACCGACGACCCAACAGCTAAAGACAACCTGCTATGGAAACTTTTTCTAGGTCAGTCGCTCTTCTTTGATGACAAGCTTAGCGAATCTATTTCGACTTTCGATGAAGCTGAAACTCTGATGAAGATACATCGCGAAAAATTATTGGCTGTAGATCTTGCCAAAGATATCGGATCTATCCTCACAAATGACAACACCCGACCCTATCTTGGAAACACCTATGACGGTATTATGCTTAACACCTACAAGGCACTTGCCTATCTGCAGCAAAAAGAGTATTCACGAGCACGTGTCGAGTTCAACAGGGCTATAGACAGGCAACGCCGCGCAAAAGAGTTTTTTTCTTCTGTTATTGCCAAAGAAAATGAAGCGCTTAAGAAAGAACTGTCTCAGAAAGGCCAAGCTGTACCGACTTCCGAGCAGATAAAAGAGAACAAGATAGAGGAGTTTATACAAAACAGTTATCCCGAACTCAATGCCTATGCCTTGTATCCTGAATTCGTCAATCCGATGACAAACTATCTTGCAGCTTTATTCGCATTGGCAAATGATGACAGGTCCAAAGCAGAGTTTTTGCTAAAAGAGTCAAAGGCAATGATGCCTGAAAACAAGACCATAGCAGATGATTATCAAAAAGTGGCGATTCATGACGATGATGATATCATCTGGCTTGTTTACGAAGAGGGGCTCGCTCCGTTACTTGATGAGATGCGAGTCGACTTTCCGGCATGGATATTCACCTCGCAGGTCAATTTTGTCTCGATAGCCCTGCCCCGAATGCATGAGCGCAAAGGCGCTTATGAGTACCTGGTCATAAAGCATCAGGATACGCCGGTGGCGCGGACCGAGTTCCTCTCAAGCATGGATCGTGTCATGCAGACCGAGTTCAAAAACAACTATCCCCGTGTCATCAGGCGCTCTGTCATGTCTGCTATATCCAAAGCAGCCGCGCAGAAAATCGCAAATGATTCCAACAGTCCGTTTGCATCCTTTGCTACTGCTGTTTACAGCCTTGTCTCTACGCAGGCAGACACCCGGCTCTGGACAGCCTTGCCTAAGAACTTTCATGTCGCAAAGTTCAAGAAAGAAGACAGGGAGTCTGTGGATCTCTATACCCCGCTTGATCAAAAAATCGCTACAATAAGACTCATACCTGCAAAACGCACACTGATCTATGTCAAGATACCGAGCCTGGCACATAAGGTCCATGTCTCAATCTATTCACTAGGAGAAGCATAATGCACAAAACAACGCTATTTATCTTAACTGTTTTGCTCATCTTAGGATGTGCCAAACCCAAGGTAGCCTTTGTCGACAACAGCATATCGCGCTACATCACTGTCGAAGGGGCAAAAGAACGTGTTGTCGGCAAACTTAAAGAGGTCGAAGTCTATGGTGAGAATAAATCCGGAGACCATCTAAAATTTCGATATAGAGTCGTATGGAAGGACAAAGACGGATTCGAGATCCCGTCTTTATCATCCAAATGGACAGACTTTTCTGTCTATAAAAACACACCTTATCAGTTCAGCTCGATTGCGCCAAGCGCGGAAGCTGTCGACTACATGATCTATATCAGCAAATAGGAGTATAAAATGAACACGACATCAATAGCAGCAAGCCTTATCGTCGCAGGGCTTCTTATAACCGGCTGTGCCGATAAGACACAGCGCATTGACATGAACAACGACAAGGGAGCTCAGGTAATGAGCCTTGACTACAGAGACTTTGACGAAGCAGCAGGAAAGACTATCCAGTCCATGCTGAAATCAGGGGTCTTGAATAAACAAGACGGCGACAAGGTCGTTATCGCGATCTCTACGATTAAAAATGACACTATGCAGCATATCGACACCGATCAGCTTATTAAGAAGATCCGGGTAGAGCTGCTTCGTTCTGGCAAAGCTGTCATAACGACCTCCATCGGTTCGCAGGGAAATGTAGACGAGATGAACAAGCAGGTACGTGAACTTAACAAAGATGAAGAGTATAATCCGCGCACTACGACAAAAAAAGGCCAGCTCATCGCACCTGAGATGAGTCTGTCCGGGAAGATCATCCAACGGAACATCACTATGGACGACGGAAAACAGCAGGTCGAGTATTATTTCCAGCTGACACTTACAGAACTGTCGACCGGACTTGCATGGTGGGAAGGTGAGACGATTATAGGAAAAAGAGGAAGCGGGAAATCAGTTGCCTGGTAAGACAGCGGCTCTAATGCTACCGTCTTTGTGTGTATTCAAAAGTTTGCGCACCGGTGCTGGCATCAAGCATAAAACCGCCCTTGCTTGAAGTGTAGACTTCGACATCATCCGCAAAGTTTACATCCGCTGACAGACCTGAGACAAATGGCACCACAGAAGCTTGGGTGCTGTCTTCCCATCCGCCTTTTTTAAAGGCTTCAAAAGCATCACGTGTCTTGAAAAAAATGATCTCGCTATAAGCCTCTCCGCCCAACTGGACACCAAAAGAGTATTGTGAGACCGCCACATTGCCCGTCCAGATACCGCCGCGGTAATACGCTCGCCCTTCTCCGTATGCATACCCAAAAAGAAGACCGCCTTTACCGATACTTGGAAAGACGGCATGAGCATATGACTTAAGTACAAGATCTGTCATACGTTGGCTTTGGCTCATAAAAGCACGGATCGTCTTGTTATATCTTGCATTCTCAGCTTTCTCTTCTGCAAATATGTCTTTTACACGTGCCTCAAGTGTAGTCAGGAGCAGTATGAGACTTAGAAAAATTATCTTGTTAAACATAAACGACCTTGTTTTTTTGAATCATTATAACAGAGTTAGATATACTTTCAATAAAAAAAGAAGAAAAAATGGCATTATTTACTATACCTTGTATCCTATTCGCAGGCGGTAAAAGCTCGCGTATGGGTAAGGATAAAGCTCTTTTGCCTTTTAAAAAACATCAAAATATAGTGCAATACCAATATGAAAGACTTGAAAAGCTCTTTACCCATGTCTATATCTCTGCAAAAGATGCCGGAAAATTTGAGGACTTCGACGCTGTTGTCATAGCAGATGAGCTTGGAAAAGATGTGTATGCGCCAACAGCAGGATTTGTAAACGTCTTTAGAAGGCTGAATAGAGATAATGCAATCTTTGTGCTCAGCGTAGACACACCTTTTGTGAACGAGAGCGTCATACAGAAGTTTTTCGAACTCGAAGATGCGCAGAGTTATGACGCCATTATCGCCAGAACGCCCGGAGGTATTCACCCCTTATGCGGGATATATTCGCGTTCGCTGGAGCTGACTCTAGTCAATATGTTAAACGATGGGGATCACAAACTGGGTAAACTTCTTGAAGCATCAAATGTCTATTACATCGATATAGAAGATGAAGACGCATTGATGAACATCAATACGCCTGAAGAGTATCAAAAAGCTTTACAAAGGACAAAAGCCGACGCTTAATAAGGGCAGATACCTTCAAACTCAAAGGCATATGCTTTTTGGATGGCAGTCTCATCAGCCGCTTCAAAAAGGCTGCGGCGCAATCCTTGTGTGATCTCTCTTTTTCCTGTACTTATCGCGACAATATTCGCATCATCGCCTTTGTTCACCCTGGCTCTGTCACCTTCATCTTTGACATAGTATTCACTTCCGCCGACATTGATGATAAAAGCTGTTTTGCTCAACCAGTTCGAGACTGTTCCCTCGAGATGTATGCGTTCGCCTGATCTGCGAAGGTTGTTGTTGTCGGGCTCAGCTCCACAAGCCTGAGCCTTGAGCCGTACTGCTTCTTCTTTCTTTGTCTGCCATTGGCCACGAATACGCATATCTTCACGTGCGATCTCATCTAGGCGTCTACGATTGGCTCTGATCTGCTCTATATTGGACTTGGCCTGCATCTTTTGCTGACTGACCTGACGCGACTGTAATTGTTTTTTAGCTTTGTTTACGCGATAAAGGTCTTTATCCGCATCTTTTTTTCCCAATTTTTTCGCTTTTTCATAATACGCAGATGCTGCATAATAGTTTTTGCATGTACCTTTTCCGTGTTCCTTTAGGTAACCAAGTTTGTACATACTGTCGGCATTTTCATCTCCATCACTTAAAAGCGTGTAGGCTCTTTTAAACTCACCATCATCGAAATAAATCTTTCCAAGCGGATAGCTGGCCTCACTATAGTTCTGTGCAAGTGCTTTTTGAAGATAGTGTTTTGACTCTTTCTTCTTGTTTGTCTGAGACAGCAAAAGACCGTACTCATATTGCGCCTTGTCATAGCCGCTGTCTGCAGACTTCTTGAGCCATTGGACTTGTTTCGAGTTCTCAGGGTCAAGTTTATAAAGCTTGTATTGAGAAATAAAGTTACCTGCATCTGCAGATTTCATATACCACTTTCGTGCTTCATCCAGGTTCTCATCTTCTTCATAATATTTTGCCAGAGGATATAGGGAACTGGTATCGCCCAGTTCGATAGCCAATTGATAACACATCAATGCTTTACTTGGGTAAAGATCCATAAACACATCACCGCAAAGTTTTGAAGCTTTTATGTTTTTCATCTTGGCAGCTACACTCAGATCAGTCAGTCCCTGAGTATATTTGCCTTTGTTTACTAGAGCATAACCCGTAGCATATTTCTCGGCAGCATACTTCTTCTCAAAATGAAGAAGCTTCTTATTGTCCATAAACTTGGATTTATGTTTTCGCATATAGTTATAATACGAAAGATTCATCGGATGATAGGAAAACCCTATGACTTTGCTAAAAAGCTCAAGATCATCATTTTCTATGGCATCAAGACCTTTTGATTTAAGCTTGAGATTCACGTACTCATGCTGTATCTTCAGTCTGTTTTTCTCTTTTTTATATTTTTCTTTTGCAGAATAGTAAGCAGCATTGTTTTTATTTCTATTCATCGTGACATACGCCGTATTAGCACCTTCAAGCGCTTCTATCAAACGGGCACACTCCTTGTTTATATCTTCAAAGACAAGAATGCCGTTTGCATCTTCGCTTAGATCTTTGGAAAGCTCAATACAAGATTTTTGGACGGGATCGTACTGCTTGAACTGTTCGACAAGGGTAACGGGTTCAGGGACATCAACGCAGGCGGAAAACAGAAGTGGAAATAACAGAAACTGACATTTTTTCATCGAAAGTCTTTTTTCTTTGATACTATCAATATGTACTTTATGTCTTACTTAATAGCCATAAAAAAAACTTATTTACAGACATCCGGATACGAATTACACAGTATTTCCAGATTATGCTTGGCATCTTTATCTCCAAGCTTGCTTGCAGCAGACCAATATCTGTAGGTCATTTTTTTATCTTCTTTGATACCCATACCTTCATAATACATCAGGCCAAGATCATACTGTGCGTCGGCATAGTTTTGAACAGCAGCTTTTTGAAGATAATATATAGCTTTGTCGTAATCCAGATCGAGTCCATCTTGGGCTATGTACATCCGTCCTATCTCATATTGCGCTTTAGCATAGCCCTTCTTCGCAGCTCTTTCAAGCCAATAAGAGCCGCGTTCGAAATCTTTTTTAAAGACTTCGCCTTTAAGATAGAATTGGGCCAGATAATATTGGGCCTGTATCTCACCTTCGCGGGCGGAAGCTTTTAGCATTCTTTTGCCCTCTTCCAGATGTTTGTCCATCTCTTTGTTGCTGATATAGAGCAATGCCAAAGATGTCTTGGCTTCTATCGAGCCGAGACTTACTGCTTGCTCATAATATTGGGCTGATTTGACAAGGCTTTTCTTGACCCCTTCGGCATTCTCATACATCTGCGCAATTGCTACCTGTGATCCAAGATCACCCTGCTCAGCTGCTTTAAGGTACCAGAAAAAAGCTTTAGTATAGTCTTGCTTAACACCTTTTCCCAAACTATACATCTCAGCCAGGACTACCTGAGCCTTCACATAACCCTCTTGCGCCACTTTCATATACCAGTCCAGAGCAAGGGAATAATCCTGTTTGACACCGAGCCCTTTCTCATACAGCTGTCCTATATGATACTGGGCAGCAGCAGAGCCATCTTTGGCAGCACGCTTGTAGAAATCTATTGCCTGTTCGAACTTTTCATCGCTTTGCGCTTGCCAGCCCTTATAAAAGGTATCAAAAGCCTGATTTTTTTTAGTATCAGCTGAAGTTTCTTCCGCCATCAGACTTGTCATGCCTGCAGGCAGTATAAGCAACATAAAAAATAAGATTACTTTTTGTGACATACCTGTCATCATAAAATCCCTTCACAATGTTTAGAATTGAACTCGATCTTGTATTTCAGCTGAAAACTTGTTTCCGTAAACTCTTGCCACCACGGTTCATAACGTACACCGTGGTGATCATCGTTTGCACCTATTATCAAAAGATCAAAAAGATGATGAAAGATATTCATAAACTCATATCTGTCAAGTTCAGAGCTCTCCTCATCGACCTGAAGAAAGACTCTTTCTTTATCAAAGGAGATGCTTTTATTCCCATATTCAACATAGCTCTCATCAATCACCGATTCAAAGATATGTCGTATAAAGTCCCAGTCATGTATACGAAAAAACTTTCTAAGCACTCTGTCAGAGCACTCGACTTTCGTCATATACGCATCGATGCCGTCATTCCAGTGGATCTGAAGCTGTTGAAGTTTATACATCTTTGCTAAGACTCATAGGTCCCTACCATTGTTCATCAATCTTCCTCAGGAATCTCTATATCCCAGACTATACTCAGACCATATTCCTTGTCCAGTACCGCCCATTTATAGTACTCTTTTTTAGCCTTAGCACTGTAAAGTCTGATTTTGACCTGTTCGTCTTTTAAAACAGTGCGTATCTCGTTTTCGCCTAATGTTTTTTTGTTCCAGCGCAAGAACTGATTTGCGAAGATACGATAAGAACAGGTTGCATCTTCACGCAGTTCGCACATATCATGTTCAAAATGCCAATGTGCATTTGAACAGGCAAAAAGCTTAGTCGGTTTCCCGTTGACTTCGATCTTTCTGACCTCGATCTGACCATCATCACAAAACGGACATTTTCCAAGTTTTTTAAACATAGATCACTAGCCGCCTTCATATAATTGTGTGATTATCGCACAAAATACCCATATTGACAAGTTTTAAGACATCCTCTCTCTAAGTTAGTGTCTGATCACTGATTCATTAAGCCATCGGTCCAAAGCGTCCTGAAAATCTGAAAATCGCAGGCTGTCAGGAGAATGGAGCATAATCGGTTCATCCATCACAACACGCATTGAGCGAGCCAATAATTTCTTGCTCATAGCATCCGTTATCCGTGCTTCTATCAGCAACCTCGCATTTCCTTCCTGATAAGCAGCGTATGTGGCGGGATTTAGTGAAAAAGGCAATGCACTAAATGTGTCCCATGTCTTGTCATCCGGATGGACTTCCACCATTGATAGTGCCATTTGCATGACGAGTGTTCCTTGCTGTGCAACATCCACCACTTCATAATTTGCACTGTTTTTTATGATATTCTTTCTATAAGCTGCTGTCGCATAGGCGGATGCTTGTGAATAGAGCTCATTTTCCCGAGCCGATGAGGTCTGTGTATTTGGTATCACCTTAATATCAGGAACCAGTATCTTTCGATATTGCCCAATTTCGCTTTCAGGCATCTTTTCAAAAAAAAGACAGTCTGTATTTGCTTTTTTCTCTATAGTCGCGTAAGAATCCAGAAAACCCGTTCTATTAGGATAAGCCTGGCGCGTTGAACAGGCTGTCATCAACACTAATGACGCCAAGATACTGACATAATATTTTTTTCGCATTAAAACAATCCTCTTGAAAATGAAAAACCAAAAGCGGCTTTGCTGACTTGCCTGTTATAATCAATCAGGCTCTCTCCGTATCCGTTAAACAGCTTTACGTACCAGAAGGTATTAGGAGAGTCAAAAAATGGGTATGACCAATTAAACTCAATGGCACCTTTATTGTCGCCATTAAAGCGAAAATTATTACGTAAAAGAAGACCATACTTGCTTTTTCCGTTCAGATAATCCAGCTTAATGTCTCCATAGCCTAGATATTTATCTATATCCGGATTATCATCTCCGTCTACATTAACATAATCAGGGCCAAGTGTTCCCTTATAATAGCCAGCTTCTTTTTCACTTTCTGGTATACGGTACCAGACACGTGAATCTAAAAACCAATTGCCCCATTGCCATCCTGCAGATGCATAAAGTCGATTCCACGAACGTGAGCGGTATCCTTCTTGACCATTTGACTCATGCAAGAAACCGAACTTGATTGTTTTAAGACCCAAAACGTCATCCAAAGACTTGGAGCTTGGGATAGTGACAAAGATCTCAGGAAGATAGTTCGTCTCTCGAAATGGAGCAGAATCTGAATATAATTGCCACCATACTTTTTGAGTATATGCAAAATAGACAAACTCATTCATTCCAAAAAGGTCGTAGCTCAACTGCTTTTTAAGACTTATTTGGAATTCGACTTCTGTATTCTCATTATACTCTAGATCACTTTGCTGTACACCGGCAGGAAGATTATTGGGATGAAAAAGAGCAGACACCCGTGCCGGTTTCTCTTTCGCATAGGAGAAAGGCAAGATAAAATTAGTATCATAAGGCTGAAGCCCGAAAAACCGCCCACTTGTCAGAGACTTGACAAGTTTTCTGGTCTCAGGAGTATCCGTATCCATCTTGGATAATGAAAATTCATTGCCACGTTTTATACTGTCTTCTCCGATCTGATTTTCGACCTGACAAAGATAGGACAGATTGGAGTCTAAGGAGCGATCACGCTCTATATAGCTGTGTTCGGCGGAAGAGAGCTTATACCATTTCATCGCTTCTACATGATCTGCCTTGACACCGTAACCGTTTTCATACATTTCGGCAATACGGTATTGCGCTGCCCTATTCTCTTTTTGAGCTTCAATGAGGATTATAGGGTAAGCCCTAGCATAATCTTTTGTGTTATAGTAAAGCATTCCCTGTGAGTATTCTTTATCACCCGCATTTAAAGTTATCGCAAACAGACATAGAAACATCAAGATAAGTTTATGCATTCTATTCCTTAATACTATTGTCATGTGATGGATGATAACCAAGAATTAAAACAGTTCGATTACGTCAAAAGGAGATGAAAGGATAAGAGTGTGATCACTTTGAGGGCTGAACCCCCATGTCGCGAATGCACCTTGTATCCCGGCATTGGAAGCGGCAAGCATGTCTTTTGAATTATCCCCCACCATAAGTGCTTTATGAGACTCTTTATAACCATATCCTTTGAGGATATACTCCAGCATCTCTTTGTCAGGCTTTGGTTTAGACACTCTGTCTGCACCGATAATAAAATCAAAATTCTCAAAGACTCCGCATTTCTCTAGCATACGGCGGGCAAACCTGGTCGGTGCGTTCGTTGCCACAGAAAGATGGACTTTTTTATCCAGCAGCGCCTGCAAAGACTCAGCGATACCCTCATAAAGATAGACGTTTTGCACACATTGTTGATCATAATGCATTTCAAACAGTGACTGGTCTCTTTCTTCATACACTAAAGTCCCGTAAAAGAGTTCAGCCAGATTACGATGTTCTTTATTGATGGACTCGACTACAAAAGCTTCATCTAAAGGAGGAAGCCCATGATTGTGTTTACGTACAGAGTTGATAGAGATCGTGATATCTTTTGCTGAGTTTAAAAGCGTACCGTCCATATCAAAAATAGCTATTTTCATTATTGCAGCTTCATCTTTGTATAGAGTTCCACCAATGCTTCAACAAACAGAGGATGATCATTGACACAGGGTGCTACCTTATATTTCTTGAAACCAAGTTCATCTGCGATCTCTTTATACTCTATTCTAAGTTCAAAGTCGGTCTCTGAGTTATCTATGGTAAATGCGATCGGATAGATGAGGACGTTCTCATTTCGCGTCTTGTCAAGCATCGTCTCCAATGAAGGCTCAAGCCATTTCAGAGGCCCTACCTTCGACTGGTACGCCAAAGAGACCTGCTTGAAGTTCAGTTCTTTCTGCAGCAGTTTCTCTTTTAGCAGTTCGACATGGCGTTCGACATGGCGCTGATAAGGGTCACCCGCATCAATGATCTTCTGTGGGAGGCCATGGGCCGAAAAGATTAGATGATAATCACTGCTTTTATCTCCCTCTAGCCCTTCGACAATGCGTTCTATAACGGCATCATTATATGTTGAGAGTTCGTAATAATGTTTTTTTTCAAGCAAGACAGCATCAAGTCCCGAAGTATTGAATGCCTGTTCAAAATCTTCCAAAGATGACTTGGTCGTTGTCGTAGAGTATTGCGGATACAGCGGGATCAGATAGATCTTTTCAATACCTCTTTTTTTAAGACGCTCAATCACTTCAGGGGCGAAAGGCGGTGTATAGCGCATGACATAATCGATATACACATCCGGAAGTGCTCCCTGCAATGCATGGACAAGCCTTTCAGTATGTTCTACTATGGGAGACTTTCCGCCAAGTTCGCGGTATATCTCTTGTGAAGACTCGGCCCTGAAAAATGTGATCATCGTAGCAACAAACTTGCGCATTGTGCTGCTCTTCATCGTCAGGATATTAGGATCGTTAAACATATTTGTTAAAAACATCTCAACTTCGCTGAGGTTGTTGGGACCGCCCATATTAAGTAGTATAATCGCTTCTTTACTCATCCACATCTTCTTTATTTATAATTTCTTTAATATGCTGTACGACATCAGGGTTAAAAAGGATGTCATTATGTCCGACATTTCCATATTCATAGAACCCTGCGAGGTTATTGACGTACTTTTTAAGCATTTTAGCATGTTTAATATTAACTACCTCGTCATCGCTGGCTGCATAGATATGAACAGGCACGTCGATATGAGGGACAAAGTCCACCGAAGGAAACCGCTGATGAAGAAGCCAATGTATACCGCTGAAGGGATAACGCTTTTTCATGACTTCGTAAACAGAATCATAAGGTGCCATAAGTAAGATTTCTCTTACCTGACGCTGGGAACCTAAAAATGAGGCTACACCTGTACCTAAGGAATATCCCATAAGGATTATGTTCTCAGGTCGGTACTCATACCGTACCATCAGATCATCATAAATACGGATAGCATCCATGAAAAGTTTACTCTGGCTTGGCTTTCCTTCACTCTTTCCATAACCTCTGTAGTTGTAGGTGACAAAGGGCATGTTCGGATAATGCGAAGCAAACTTTTCCACCAATGCGACACTATCCTGCTGAACGCCGCCAAAGTATAAAATGATCTTCGAAGAAGATGTATCCGGTTCATAGATGACACCCTCAAGCATCGTCTCATCTTCCGCAGGTAGAGAAAGCTGGGTTAAGAAGGCTTCAAGCTCCTTTAGCCGTTCTTCATTTCGATAATATTTTGGCGAGAAAAAGAGTCTGCTTTGGAATAAAAAGATAAAAAACATCACGGAAGCATAGATTAGAAGTATGATACCTAAGAACAGTGTCCAGTTCATCTTTGACTCTCTTTTTTTCGCCAGCGTTTATAAAAACGTTTCAGATCCAGATATTCCGGTATCTCATTACCGTCTATGATATGTGCGCACATAAACTCGGCAAGATAAGGCGCCAGCACAAATCCGTAGCCACCCACCCCATTAATCATGTACAATCGAGGAAAATGCACGCAAGACGATCCGTTCTCTTCATTCATAAGAGACTTGCCTGAATCGATCAGACTTCCCAACACAGGAAGATAATCATTAGAACCTGAGCGCATTCCGCTGAACACATCGACTACTTCAATATCTTCAAGTCTGACACTTTTCTTGGCCAAGGCTACCAATTCTTTTGCACCCTGCTCTTGCGAAGGCATCTCTTCTTCATTCAGATAATGGCTGGCACCTATAGCGATTTTTCCATTTT
>JBFEIF010000066.1:0-12623 GCA_041553795.1 Sulfurimonadaceae bacterium | reverse complement strand
ACTGAAGAAGTAGAAGTGTCAAAGTGTTTTGAAGAGTTTCAGACAATTCGTTATTTGACAATCTATTTTGTCATTTTATTTATCTTTGATGCTCTGATAGCAAATTTTGTTTATCAGCCTCAGGCATTCGGGCTGCTTGAGATAATATCGTATACATTTGCGACTTCTTTGATCGGTTCTGGCATCATCTTGCTTGTTAAGTGGACTTATCAGCCGGTCATTAAACTCATCTCGTCATTTATGTTCGGGTCTATTTTTATGGGTGCGTCTGGGGCTGCTTTCGGTCTGGTCTATCTTTTAAACGCGTAAACGAAGAGGAGTCCTTCTGAAAGGACTTCTCCCTTCCTCGGCATACAGTTTTTTCATCTTCTTTCTGAGAATTTTATTTTAATATTATCGAAATTGAATCTGATCTATACTTATTATTATGGAAAAAAAGGAGTGTCTATGTGTTGTCAAGTCAAAGTTAAATGTAAAAACTGCGGAAACAAATTTGAAGCAACTATTTTAAAAGCAAAGATGTACGGGAAGGGACTCTGCGGAAGATGTAAAAATAAAGAAGTCAAAGTGGCAGGTTCGTAAAGTCTCTTTTTTCGATATAAATGTTGTTTGATTCCGGAATATAGATGATGCTTAATGTCTCGAGTTTTTGAGGGGAAGCTGTTTAAGAAAGAATTTCTGCGATGATCAGGCTTCTTTGAAACCTTTTAAAAACTATCTTTTTTTCAAGTAGATAAAGCTATGTATGAAAATAGCTCTCTTTAGCTTATGTGAAGTCTCAGATTGTCTTTGAGCCTTGCCCTGATAAATAATACGGATAGAAGGTACTATAAATAAGGGCATGTTTCTCAGAAAAGATTAGTGTTCTTCTTCTTTATCGGTGTTGCATTTCTCATTTTGGATTTCGCATTTTTCATAACAGTTTTCAGAGTCATTGTCATTGGCGTCACATTTTTCTATACAGATGTCATACTCCATCTCGCAGCTGCCAGCAGAATCTTCATCATTGGCTATGACTGCACTTGAGAGTAGGGTTGCGAATAAGAGAGGTTTAAGTAGTTGCATTGCGTTCATTTAACAGATCCTTCATGTAAGGTTAATATGTAAATAATTGTTCTGTTAGGATTCAGTTACAGTTTTATTTGATCAGAAACTGGCCTGACAAAACGACATTTTCTTGTAGCTAACAGGCTGTGGATCAATACGAACCGACAAGCAGTATTGGCTCACAAAACACAGATGTGTTTTCTATCCACACGAAAATTATACTCCCAAAAAAACTATTTCTCGCTAAATGTTTTCTTAAGAAAACAGAGCCTCATTTCAGGATGCTTTTCGGGGGCTTTTGAGGGGCTGAAACTTACAAATTGAATGAGACGATTCTTCTTTTTTTTCATAAGGGATGTTTCCCTTTTTGAGCTTGAAGGGAATATGTTGTTCAAGCCCATGAGACGCTGGTGAAACAGTGCTTCATTAGAGCTGTTTCTCTTCTCTTTACGGATGAAATTGTGACTGATAATTTTGCAAAAAAATAGTATAATATCATACTCGTACATAAAGCTGTTTCATCTTGAAAAAGCCCGTGAGTTATATATGGATCTTTGACTGAAAGATCCTGTTTTTTTTTGGCTGTGTTTGATAGTTCTATCAAACGTTTTCTCTTGCAGATATATATTTTTTAGAGGATACAATGAAGATTTCTGATGCTGTATTGGAAATGGAGTTGAATGGCGTTGATGAGGCAAATATTGCCGAAATCGTAAAACTTTGCGAAAGTAAAGGTTTTGATAGTGAGATGATCGATCAGGAACTCCTTAATCGGGGTTATGAGAAGATATTTACAGTGGATTACGATTCGTACGACGAATACGATGACTGGGAAGATGATGAGTTTGCCTCAGTCGAAAAGTTTCCCAACAAAAAATCATATAGAGACTAAGGGCATAAATGGATAATAAAGAACTGATCCGCGCGTACTACGAGATGTGGAATGAGCATGATTTTGACAAGGCGGATTTACTTCTTGACAAAGACATCCGCTTTCGCGGGTCACTTGACATCACTGCAAATGGGATAGAAGGTTTTAAAGATTATGCGAAGATGATAATCTCTGCATTCCCAAACCTGTATCATGCAGCAGAGATGTCCGTATTTGAGGGCAATATGGCAGCCGTATATGTGACCTATACAGGTACACACGAAGGTACACTCTTTCATTATAAACCGACGGGAAACCGTATCTGTTACTCGGGTGCTTCGTTCTTTCATTTTAGAAATGGAAAGATCAGCAATATCAATGTCCTTGGAGACTTGAACTCTTTACATAAACAGTTAGAACAAGTCTGATCTTATCATACAGGCTGTCTTTTAGAAGACAGCTTATGCAGTAGATATGCTGCTGTCTGTCTCACAAAAACACCCTCTACAACATCCTGACACGGGTCGCGCGTGTAAAAACATCCATCATCTTATACCGAAGGGCAAAAAGAGCGAGAAAGTTCTGTAAAATCCAAAAAAAGCAGTATAGTTTTATATCTGAAAAGAACTGTAGCAGCTTAGTGCTTTTGCCAGAATACAAGACGGCAGGTAGATAGTTTAACAGGGATGAAGCTCCATTGCCTGAGGGAATGAGGACTTGTCTAGCAGTAAAAGGTCGATAATTATGAGTAATACACTAAACCCGTACCGAGGATTCCTGGATATTCTCAAACACCTTATTCGTAAACCTTCTGTCGTTGGAGCGGAACACCCGTTTTTCCTTTCACTAAAACGCGAACTGGATGAGATAGGGATCAAGACAAGTCTTTATGAAGGGTTGCTTGTCGCAGAAGGGAGTGACCCTAACCGGGGGATGCTTTCTGCACATATCGACCGTCATGGTCTTATCTGCACCGGGCCGAATGAGTTCCAATATGCTGCATTCTTGACCCAAAACCGCGGCGACCTTACCGGCGATTCTGTGGCTGAACAGACCTACATGACGATAGCCGAACGTTTTAAAGAACAGTCCGTACAAGCCTATGAACCGTGGTCGGGAAGTTATCTGGGACTGGGTACCATTGATAATGCGTATATCTGCGAGCGCAGAAAAAACCTTGTCTTTGAAGTCAAGGGTCTTGAGCATCTTCTTCCGGGTACGCCGGTGGCATTTGTCGATACGCTTACAAACAAAGGAGGGTTTCTGTCGGCACAGTTAGACAATGTCTTCAGCGCGGCAGTCATCATCTATCTTTATCGAAGCGGCTATAAGGGGACAGCTTTTTTTACGGCTCAGGAAGAAGCCGGAAAGAGCTGGCGCTTTCTTTTGGAGTGGTTTCGCCGCTCTGATAAGAGTACGGACAGGCTGTTAGTCCTCGATACCAGCCCTTATCCCAACCGTGAAGAAGCGGAAAAACAGCATCTCGTACTTCGTCATCGGGATGCAAATGCAAAATTTGATTCGCCATTGACAAAAGAGATAGAGAAACAGTGTAAGAAACTAAAGATTAACTATAGTTTCAAAGACACGTTTTTAAAAAATGAGAATAAACGAAGAGTTTCCAACGGAATGAAAAAGAGCTCTCTAGGAAGTACGGAGATGGGACGGATTATTTCTGCCAGTGAGGGAAGTGTTCAGGGAACGACACTTCAGATACCGACGACTGGCTACCATACGACTTCAGAGACAGCCTCCGTGGAAGCAGTCGCCAAGATGTTGGAGCTGCTTGAAAGTATGTATATCGATTCTTAGAAGATGCGTGCGAAGGGCCTCTTTTTAGTGTCCAAAGCCCGGTCCGAACCACTCATACAAGCCCATTAATATCTCTACTGCGATCAGGATGATGATGATCCATTCCAAAAATGAACTGTGGTTATGATTTGTAAGGTCCATGACCATGACGATATCATCTTTGATATTGTCCAGTTTATGTTCGACGATATCAAAACGGTCTTTTAGCTCAAGCGCATAGGCAAGCCGGTTATAGATCATCTCCGCATCTTCATTATCCCAGAGGATGTTCGGTTTGTCAAGAAGCTGAAGTTCGATCAGCAGATCATGGCGGATGAGGACCAGCTGTTTCGCGAATCGGGCCAGACCGGTACGCTTGAACATAGAAAAGGTATCGGCTGCATCAATCAGATGGCGGCTCTTTTCATAATAATCGGAGAGCTTGTGCTCATAAAGTTCAAGGGCGACACTCTGTGAGATGACATGAGCGATGATTATCAGGTTGATACGTGAGTACTCTTTGAGTGTGATAATGTTGTTGTCCAGGGCAAAATACGAAGCAAGTTCTTTGTCTATACATATAGGATAGTCTTGATAAAGGTCCCATTGATCATAGTTCTCGGCATTTTCAATACCAAGTGCTTCAAGGGAAGAGACGATCTCTTCAGGCGAGAAGTTGATCAGTGTCAAGACGTTGAACTGCGTATAAGTGATCATGGTCTGATTGCTTTCTACGTAATAAGTCGTTTCGATACCTTTTGTAAGACTGATGTCCAGACTTTGTTCGATACTATCACGGGTAAAAGGTTTTGGCAGATAAAAGGAGACAAGTCCCATCTGTTTTTTCATAAAGGTCATTCCTGCAGTGACATCCCTCTCTCGCCTTGGCAAGACAGCATGTGTTTATGGGCCGGATGAATTAAAACCAGCTGACTTTGATACGAAATACTTCGTAACTTTTTCTTGTTTTCATGGGTATCGTATTATTTGAAATTATATCCCTTTTTTACTCTCTTTGCGCACAACACTCCTCTCTGTTAATACGTGTTTTGCTTGATCGTTCAGTATAGACCGACACCGTTTTTTAATAGCTTCCTTTTCAGTTTTAAGTCCAAAAATTTTGTATACAATTAAAAAAGAGGTATAGTTCCATTTAAGAAAAATCACAAGGAAGGTCGGCACGCTTATCCAAGGTGCTGAGCCGTTTGAAAAGGACTGTAGGGATTGAACACAGATAACAGGGAATTGACGGAATATGAGCTTGCTGAGGCAATCCAGACCTATAGGGAAAGTACCGCACTGGAACCCTTTCAGGCTGAACTTGTAAAACTGCAGCAGCACATAGAACGCCACAAACTTAAGTTTATCATCCTTTTTGAAGGACGCGATGCGGCCGGAAAAGGGAGTGTCATCGGAAGTGTCAGCCGTTATATGAATCCTAAGCATTACCGTATCGTCGCTCTTGGCCGTCCTTCAGATGAAGAACGCAGCCAATGGTACTTTCAGCGATATATCAAGAACTTTCCTCACAGCGGGGAACTGGTGCTTTTTGACCGCAGCTGGTACAACCGTGCGATGGTGGAACCGGTGTTCAACTTTTGTACTCCGCAGGAGCATGAACTCTTTATGAAGCATGTCGTTCCTTTTGAAGAGTCGCTTGTCGATCACGGGACGATACTGGTCAAGCTCTATTTCAGTGTCAGCAAGGAAAAACAGGAGCAGCGTTTTGAACAGCGCCGCATGGACCCTCTGCGTCAATGGAAACTCAGTGAGATCGATTTGCAGGCTCAGAGTATGTGGAATCAGTTTACCGATACGAAGTACAAGATGCTCAAACAGACAAGCCATGAGAAGGCCCCATGGCATGTCATCCGTTCGAGTGACAAGCATAAGGCAAGGATGGAGACGATGAAGTTGATCTTGAGCCAGATAGATTATGAAGGACGAAGTGAGTATTTAGAGCTTGGCCCGGACCGAAAAGTCGTCTTCTCGGCCGAAGAAGAGTTGAACTTGATGGACAAGAGGCAGGTCGACAGGAACAGACCCAAGAAGCAGAGCTGAGATCTGATAAGGTCAGAAACACAGCTCCTTAAGAGAGCTTTATAACAGGCTTTTGCAACAGAAGATTATTAGGATACATGACAAGGTTGTCCTCATTGTCTTTAAGTTCGATCTGAAAGAGTGTGATCTCTTTGATAGTCCCCTCGATCGTATTATCCCCGTCCACGATACGTATCTTGTCCCCGATCTTTGCCGGAAAGGTGAAGAAGATGATGATACTCGCTGTGACATTGCTGAGTATGGACCACTGTGCAAATAAGGCGACACCGATAATCGCGAAGACCGAAGAAGCAAAAACCGAGATCCCCTTGATATCAACACTCCAGATAAAGGCCAAAGCGATCAGGACCGTAAGGATGAAAAGGATCTCGAAGACCTTGTCAATATAATACATCCTCTTTTGTGACACCTGTTTACGTTCGGCTATCTTATGCAGCAGCCGTTTGAAGAGCCGGCTGCTGACATAGACAACGAGAACTGTCGCTATACTCCAAAGAATCGTGTTGTTCATTGCAATCATTCCGCGCTACCTTTTACAGGCATTATTTTAGTGAATTATACTCTATTTGGCTACAATATTACAGACTAAACGAGGTGGCAATGGAACAGTTGGAAATAAAGATAGATGAGCTGCATCTTAAAGACCTTTGCAATGAGGTCCACCCTTCGATCTTTGATGAGAACGATGATTATGACATGCTGATCATCCGTCTTCCGCTCATAGATCAGACGCTTGAGGTCAAGTCTTTTGGCTTTGTCATCACGGCAGAACACAGTTATGAGTATGACAAAGAAGCAAAGACATTCAAGCCTTTTGCTGACCGTTTTGAAGCGCTTCATACCCGTATAGACAAGATATCCGACCGGCTTCTAAAGGCATTTGGCAGATATCAGGAGCTTACTGTAGATATGGAAGAACATCTGTATCTTGACAAGACGATGAAGCACTTTATGACAGATTGGCTCGGCCTTAAACGCGATATATTGCGTATTGAGCGGGTACTGTTAAGAGCCTCGCAGACAATGGAACAGGTCATAGAGTCGTATGAACATGAGGAAGGCTTTCCTATAAACCATTATCTTGATCTGCATGAGCATCTTGACAGAACGACGCGTTCAGCAACATTGCAGCTTTCAAAACTGGATTATCTCTACAGTTTTTTCAGTGCCAGGACAAATGAGAGGATGAACCGTCTGATCTATTTTTTGACCATCATCTCGGCTGTTTTTCTCCCGCTGAACCTTGTAGTCGGTTTTTTTGGCATGAATACAAGCGGCCTTCCCTTTGCAGAAGGGAGCTCAGGCACCTTGAATGCAATACTTCTGATGCTCTCTTTGGTCGTCATAACATCTTTGGTCGTCTATGTCTGGCATCGCAATACGGCTAAAAGCTGAAGATAGACGCTTAATCCAATTGGACCTCTGAAAGAATATTGACAGAGACTTTTCGCTCAATGGTATTTTCGATCTTCTCTTTTATTGTCTGAAAGTCGGGTCCGTTAAGAGTAGTCTGACTTCGTGTCTCGATATAGATGACAGGAGTATTCTGGCTGAGATCGACTGAAAGCACACGAATGACTATCCTGTTCTCTTTTAAGACAAGCGTCCCGATCTTTTTCAATTGGGTGGAGATCTGGTTTTGCTCGATGACTTTAGAAAAGGAGAAGAAGAGGGGAATCGTCACCAGGACAAGAAATAGACTGGTAAAGGCTATCCCTTTAGTCGCCCGTTTGACAGGGGCGAATCCAAGGATCAAAAAAGTCAAAGCTGCCGAGAGTGTGATGCCGGCAAGATTGGTCATAAAAAGCAGGAAGGAACCATAAACGATTTCAAGATCAAGCCAGCCGATACCTATTCCCGTAACACTCAGCGGCGGGACCAGTGCGACTGCGATCGCGACGCCTGCAAGACTTTTTGAGATTTCGGATTTTGCATGGGCATAGGCACCTGCAATACCGGAGATGATGGCAACCATAAGATCAAGAACATTTGGATTGAGCCGGCTTCTCATCTCATCCGTAAGGACATTCAAAGGCATCAGGTAAGTATAGAGGCAAGAGAAGATCAGTGCAGTCGCAACTCCCAGTGCCAGTGTGCTCAGACTCTCTAGAAACAGCTCTTTCTCGCCGCGTAGCACACCCATCGCAAAAGAGATGATAGGTGCCATCAGCGGGGCCAGGACCATCGCACCGATGATGACCGGTGCCGAACTCTGAAAAAGCCCTGTCGTAGCCAAAAGTGTACTTAAGATTATCAATACAACAAAGGCGGAGGAGAACTTTGAACTCTGCCTAAGGCTGATGAAAAGTTCTTTGAAATCTTCTTCATCCGCTTTGGGCAGAAGCGGGATAGGCTGGCTGATGAGCATAAGACTTATCTCACCTTTAGGCAGACCCTGTACACGCACAATCTCTTTCTCATCTTGGACATTCTCGTCTTTGACATCAGCCATGTTGCGGCCGAGATAGATCTCAATAGCATTGGGAACCACTTCCAAGGAGAGCAGAGAGTCTGAACGGGTATGTCCGTCCTGCATATACGTTATAGGCTTCTTGCTGCTTATCTCTAATCTTGAAGAGGCGATAAGGCCGATGCTACGAGGCAGTTTTTCCATGAAAAGTCTGTTGAGGAAATAATTAAAAAAGAGATAGTAGAGATAGGAGACTATACTCGAAGGAGAGAGGATAAGCGCATGCATTTTTCCGTCATGCAGTGAAAGGTTCTCACTTAATAGATTTCGGCTCATTCCGCTGACATTATGCTCAAACACCATGATACCCGCAGCAGCTGTAGAGGTGATATTGCCCTTTGCCGTTGTGATCGTGTAGTCTTGAAAGGAGAGATGCGCGAGGTCAGAAAAGAAGTTGCTTATTCTTTTGAGACAGCTTGTGTAGTCATTGTAGATTCGGTTCATCCCATGGACATTGCCTATGATAAGGTTTCCCAGGACAGCTTCTCCGTTGCAGTGCAAGACGTCGATGCTTTTGGCATCTTCAGCATCCAGTATGTCGTCGATGGCATGGAAAAGGTCTTTGTCGATCCCATAGCTGCGTATAGCGGTTGGACAGGTTTCATGAGGGAGAATACCGAAGGGATTTGAGCCTGATCCCCTCTGATTGAGATGTTCTTTGATATCGTCATCACTGGTGTACAGAATATCGATCGTGTTTTCCGATACGGTATCATCAGTTGCCCCAAAGGGGACTGCTTTGACACTATATCCGTCTTTGCTTTGTATATAATCTTCAATACTTTTGATGATTGTCTCTTCAATGGATCCACCGAAAAGCAATCGAATGTGTTTTTTCATACGCTCTCTTTGTCAAAAAGTATCAGGAATCCGGTAGAAGTACGACATAAACCTATGAGATGTGAAAGACAGCATCCAGGGAGTCAAGACTATGCTTTTTAAGCACCGATCTTGTCTTTACGCACAGGCTTGCGCTTGGTCACGCCGTCATGCGGAGTGACATTTTTTGCAATATAGTCCATGATCTTCCCGGCAATATCAATACCGGTAGCTTTTTCGATGCCTTCAAGTCCGGGAGAAGAGTTGACCTCCATGACCAGCGGTCCGCGTTTGGATTCGATCATATCGACTCCGCAGACACCAAGTCCCATAGCCTTAGCGGCTGCTATAGCCGTCGCTTTCTCTTTACGCGACAATTTATGGACAGTCGCGCTGCCCCCTTGATGCAGGTTTGAACGGAAATCACCTTCAGCCCCCTGGCGTTTCATCGCACCGACGACCTCTCCGTTGACAACTATAGCACGGATATCGGCACCGCCGGCTTCTTCGATATACTCCTGTACAAGCAGGTTGACATCCATCCCGTAAAAAGCGTCTAGGACAGACTTGGCTGCTTTTTGCGTCTCGACCAATACGACACCCACGCCTTGGGTCCCTTCGAGGATCTTTAGGACCAAAGGCGTTCCTCCGCTTAACTTGATAATATCTTTGGCATTGGATTTATTTGAAGCAAAGACCGTCTTTGGCATGCCTACCCCGTACTTGGAGAGTATCTGCAAAGAGCGCAGCTTATCCCGCGAACGAGAGATGGCCAATGAACCGGCGGTACTGAAAGCACCCATCACTTCAAGGTGACGGACCATCGCCGTTCCGTAAAAGGTACGGCTTGCGCCGATACGCGGGATGATAGCATCCGGCAGAGGAAGTGATTCTCCCGCGTAATTGATCTTCAGCTCGCCTTTTTGGATCTCGACACTGAATTTTAGATAGTCAAGCACACGGACATCCCAGCCTTTTTGCTGTGCCGCTTCCATCAGCCTTTTTGTTGAGTATAAAGATCTGTTCCTCGATAAAATATAGACTTTCATAACTGTTTTTCCTTCTTTGCTTCTAAATGCTGGTATTGCAAAGAGACATCGACAAGGAAATGTCCCTGAAGGTATTTTCTTCCAATGAGCATGGGGTATTTCATATCAGCACGGTCCGTCAATGACAGCTCTGCCTTATACTTTTTACCAAAAAGCTCGATCGCTGTTTTGATAAATATTCGTTTTTCTACTTTACCGTTTGAACTTTTTACTTTTTTGATCTTATATACGGGCATCCTTATATGGTGTTTGCAATAATCAGGATGGGACTTGTCCAGAAGTTTGAAATCAACCGTACCGTCTTCGTTTAAACGGATGTCATCACAATGGATCGAACTGTTGTCAGCACCTGTGTCTATCTTGGCATCGATATTAAAAAAATTGAGCTCGGGTAGAGAAATATACTCATTCCTGCCTATGATTAACTTTTTGATACGTCATCCTTTTAATCACACATATGATATATTATACTACATTAAAAGCAGTTGTTTGACTGCAAAAATAAATGATATAAGGGTCAGATTTGCCGGATAATATTTTAGAAATTTTTGGGACAAGAATCCCCCGAGGCAGCATAAAAGACATCAATATAGATCTTCCAAAACTGTATAACCTGCCGGCCTCTATTCCGGTCCATGTCATACGCGGAAAACGCAAAGGTCCCACTGTCTTTGTCAGTGCAGCTATTCACGGAGATGAACTCAATGGTATTGAGATCATTCGCCGTCTGAAAAAACTCTCTATCTTGAAAAAGATCAAGGGAACGTTGATATTGGTCCCTGTGGTAAATGTCTATGGTCTGAGCTCTTTATCCCGCTATCTTCCGGACAGACGAGATTTAAACCGCAGTTTTCCGGGATCGACGAAAGGTTCCCTTGCTGCCCGTACTGCCAAGATATTCTTTGATGAGATCGTGCAGAAATCCAATTACGGGATTGATCTTCACACGGGGGCCATTCACCGAAGCAACCTTCCTCAGGTGCGTACCAATATCAAAAATGGTGAAATCTGGGAACTTGCAAAGGCTTTTGAAGCCCCGGTCATCCTGCACTCGGAGCTAAGAGACGGATCGCTGCGTTCAGTGGCTCAGGACAAGGGCGTACCTATTCTTCTGTATGAAGCAGGCGAAGCGCTGCGTTTTGATGAAATATCCATTAAAATCGGGGTCAAAGGCGTTATAAATGTCCTTAGAGCCCTTGAGATGCTCCCACAGACCAAGAAACGACGCTACAAAAATCCTTTGACATTTAAACAAAGCAGCTGGACAAGAGCTACAGAAAGCGGGATTTTAAGAACTCTCAAGGGGCTGGGAGACTCTGTCACAGAGGGCGAAGTTATCGCTTTCATCGACGAGCCGATTGGCGGATCGAGTTTTGAACTGATCTGTCCTTTTGACGGTATTATCATCGCAAAGAGCCAGATCCCTTTGGTTCAAGAAGGTGATGCGGTGTTCCATATAGCCCGCTCAGACAATCTGGGTGTGGCAGAGGAACGTATTGAATATTTTCAGGAGAGTGCTCTTGAAAGCAGTGATATCCACGGTTTTCATGATGAGTATATCATTGAGTAATAGACCGTTTCTCATTTTCGACAATATATTTATTTGTTGATACTAATTGTTTTACATTAAAAATTTAGGTAGGATATCTATAATAAATTTAAATACTTAAGGTCATCAGGAAGAGTTGTATGAATGTAAAGACTTTAATGATTTTAGTAAGCCTAAGTTTCAGTGAACTGCTGGCATTTTCTACAACGAATATCCAATACCTCTATGGCAAGTTTGATGACAATAGTCTCTTTGATACATCCAATGGCGGAAAAAGTACGATCACTCTGGAACATTTTCGCACCTACGAGTATGGCGATCTCTTTGCGTTTGCAGATTATGCGATCGCTGATGACAGGTTCTACTATGGCGACAATAAAACGGATCTTTATTTCGAGGTATCACCGCGGGTCAGTCTTGGAAAAACAACCGGGAATGATTTCTCTTTTGGATGTGTCAAAGACCTGTATCTTGCTTTTCAGTATAACCGTCAGGTCTATAAGTTTGATGACTACAAAGCCTATCTTTACGGTTTGGGAAGCGACTTGGATGTTATGGGATTTGATATTTTCGGTCTTAATCTTTACAAAGTCAACAAGATGTATTTTGAGAACACATACCAGTTGTCTGCAAACTATATCAGCAAGCCTATTCTCGGTACATCTTTGATACTCGACGGGTTTACGGATTGGACAAAAGATGAGTTGCTCAGTCAGAACCAACTGCTGTTCGGCCTTGCTTCTGTTTCTTGGCTGGGAGACTCAAAGGCCTATATTGGGACAGAATGGCATTACTATCGAGTAAAAGATAGTGAGACATTATCCAATACATGGCAGATAATGATGAAGGTGAAATGGTAATGCATATGCGCAGGATGTACGTATTGCTATTGATGGGACTGCTGTTTTCATCGATATTGAATGCGAAGGAGAGCAGGGACAGCTCCTCTCTTGAAAAAGTCTCTGT
>JBFEIF010000065.1:0-12715 GCA_041553795.1 Sulfurimonadaceae bacterium | reverse complement strand
GTCCCGGTATTATGGAAGCAGCAAACCGCGGTGCTTTTGACGTTGGCGCTAAATCCATCGGATTGAATATCAAACTGCCACACGAGCAGTTCCCCAATCCCTATATCACACCGGAGCTCTGTTTTCAGTTCCATTATTTCAGTATGCGCAAGCTCCATTTTTTCAGACGTGCCAAAGCCCTTGTCGCCTTTCCCGGAGGGTTTGGGACACTGGACGAACTGCTTGAAGCCTTGACCCTTGTCCAAACACGTAAAGTCGCACCTTTTCCTATTGTCCTGGTCGGACAAGAGTTTTGGGACAAGACTATCGACTTTGAGCATCTTCTTGACGAAGGGGTCATTGACTCCGAAGACATGAAACTGTTCTGGTATGCTGAGACCGCACAGGAGATATGGGAAGGGATACTGCTGTGGCACAAAGAAAACGGGACCCCTCTACTCTAAGCAGAAAGCAGATGCCCTTAGTAATAAGTAGCGATAATAGAATAGCTTACAAAGAACATAAGATGCGAGACACCCTCAAAATAGTTCGTATGCCCTTCATCTGTTGTCTTCCAGGCCAAGACAATAGTCAATAGCAAGGCGCCTACCTGTAAAGGGTTAAAATCCAGTAACAGATTGATATCAGACATATAGGCCAAAAAGAGCAGTATAGGTACGGTCAAAAGAATAGATACCGTCGAGGCCCCCATAGCGATGTTGACGACACGCTGGATCTGGTCGTTCCTTGCGGCTTTGATCGCGGTAAATATCTCCGGCGAGACACTGATGATGGCAATAATAAGACCGGCCAATCCCGTGGAGACTCCAAACTCTTTTGCCATCTTGATCCCGTCGCTGGCAAAGACTTCTGCACCCATAGCGATAGCACCGATCAGGATAAAGATCATCATAAAGATACCTATATTGTTAAACTTCTCAAAAATGTATCCGGTATCCGTGTCTTCCACATCCGTCTCGTTCAGCTTACGCTTGATACGGAAGATCCTGCTTCGTGCCGTAGCCTTAAAAAAATGGGTATGCGTACGTGTTTGAAAGATGACGATGATGACATAAAAAAACATAAGCAAGCTGCCGATAAGCATACTGGCCTGATGCAGCACCTCGTCTCCATGTTCTGTCTGGTCAAGAAGACTCGGGACAAGAAGCGCAGCTGCTGTGACCAGCAAAATGGTAGTGTAGGCGCTAGAGGTCTCTTTGTTGTGCTGCTGTTCTGTAAAAGCAAGCCCTCCCACAAAAACAGCCAGACCCAAGAGGACATTCATGTCAACGATGACAGCCGATATAATACCTCCCTTTACCGTCTCCACGACTTCAGGAGAGTGTGCGGCTTCCAACAGAATGATATACAGCAGTACGATTTCGACAATGACCGCGCTGAAGGTCAGGACAAAACTTCCGTAAGGCTCCTCAAGACGCTCTGAAAGTATCTCTGCTATCTCCGATACGGTGAGTGAAAGCGAGGCAATACCCACGGCCGAAAAAAATGTTGCCCAATGCCCGTAACCATTCTTGTGTAATACTATGGCAAGAAAGATCGCCACAACACCCAGTACAATATCCCAGTAATCTTCAAACCAGTATTGCCACTTCTGCTGTGCTGATGTATCTGCGACAGTAGTCTCATCTGACATATATATATTCTCCTATAATAAAATAAGTGTAGCCAGCCCTAAAAAGCTGAAAAAACCGACGACATCGGTCACTGTTGTAAGCACTACGCTGCTTCCTATAGCCGGATCTGAACCAAGCTTGGTCAACACCATGGGGATCACCGCTCCGAAAAAACCGGCAAAGAACAGATTGATAAGCATGGACATACCGATGACAAGGCCCAGCATAGGCATATGAAACCAGAAATAGGCAACAATTCCCATGACGACAGCAAAGATCATCCCGCTGAACAGTGCCAAAAGCGTTTCTTTGATGATAGTGGCCTTGGCATTCTCGTAGGCAATATCCCCTATCGCCAACTGACGTACGGTTACAGCAAGAGCTTGAGTGCCCGCATTCCCGCCCATGGAAGCGACAATAGGCATCAATACTGCCAGCGCCACAAGTGTCTGAATCGTCTTATCAAACAGTCCGATGACCAATGATGCTGCGATCGCCGTGATCAGATTTATCCCAAGCCAGATAGCACGATGTTTGCCGACTTGAAAAAACTTCTCTTCACTTTCAACACTCTCTTTGACCCCTGAAAGGTTATAGATCTGCTCGGTAGCATGTTTTTCAATGACATCATAGATGTCATCCGATGTAATGCGGCCCAAAAGTCTTCCGCTATTATCCACAACCGGCAAGACAGCGATATCATACTTCTCAAATATGTTGACGACTTCGTGAATATCCTCATGCACATTGACACTAAGGTGATGCAGGTCCTCTTCATCAAGCTGGCCAAAGGTATCATCCCGACCATACATGATAAGGTCTTCAAGAAGGATTGAAGCGATAAGGTGGTTCTTCTTGTTCGTAATATAAAGCTGATGGACGTTGTCGATCTCTTCTGCGCGTTTCATCTTTTTCAGTCGCAGCATTGCACTGCCGACTGTCTCATCTTTGAGCGCACTGAAAAGCTCCGTCTGCATGTAGGAGCCGGCTTCATTATCGTTAAACGAACGCAGGAGTTCGATATTCTCCCTATCTTCTGCATCCATGTTTTCCATGACCTGCGAAGCCATGTCCTCATCCATCTCTTCGATATCGCGGATCATCTCCGTCGCGTCATCGGTGTACAGCTGTGTTGTGATCTTGGCCAGTTCTTCAGGGCTGAAGAGACTGTAAAGCGCTTCTTTCAGTTTTTCCGGAAGCTCAAGCATGATCTTCGCAAGATATTCATGCGGTATGGTAGACACGATACTTAAAAAATGTTCGGAATCAAGCGCGTAAATATCTTCGAGTGTCTCTGCCGCATCTTGAGGGTGCGCTTCCATCTCACCCAGTTCGTCATGGACTGCGGTAAGCTGTTGAAGTCTTAGTGTCAACTCTTCTAGAGTCTGGTTTTCCATTATGTGTGTCCGGAATCTTTATTATTGGTTTGAATGCAATACTATATCGTATATAAGGGTACTCTCTAATAAAATATATAAAATAAACACACTTCCCAAGAATCATTTGATACTATCTAGATAACTAATACCTGTAAAAAATAGGCTAAAATACAGGTATGATTGATTATTCGTTTCCACTTTACAGACCGCCGGCAGAAGCCAATAGTATCATCCTGCAGGCCACATACGGGTGCAGTCACAACAACTGCACCTTCTGCTCCATGTATAAAAGCAAAAGATATGAGGTACGCAGTACAGATGAGCTCTTCGCTGAAATCGATGTCCTGTCACATTCCTATCCTGATACCTCCAAAGTATTTTTGGCCGATGGGGATGCCCTCTCTCTGCCCACCGAGCATCTGCTCAGACTGCTGAGCTATCTGAATAAAAGTTTCGCCAGACTCCGCCGGGTGTCCGTCTATGCCACTGCCCAAAACCTGCTTGAAAAGTCTGATGAGGAGCTCCTGCTGCTGAAGAAAAACGGCCTCAGCCTTGTCTACTTTGGTATTGAGACCGGTAATGACACCTTGCTGAAGAAGATCAGTAAAGGCGTAAGTTCCGATCAGATCATCCATGCATTAGACATGGCTTCAAAAGCAGATATAAAGACATCGGCGACGGTCATCTTAGGTATTGGCGGTAAACAACACAGTCTGGAACATATTCAGGATACCGCTACTCTGATCAATCAGACCTCAGTGACCTATCTTTCAACACTGCAGTTAGATCTGGATAAGGATATCAAAGAAAGGTTTTACAAACATTTTGACGATTTTCAAGTGCTGGATGATTTTCAGATCCTGGATGAGCAACAAAGATTGCTGGAGCAGTTGGCTCCGAACAATAAGATCATCTTCCGCTCCAACCATGCTTCCAATGCTCTGCATCTTTCGGGAACACTTCCCAAAGACAAAGCAAGGCTCCTTGAAGAACTTCAGGCAGCTTTACAGATCGGTAAAAAGGCTTTGGTCCCTGAGCGCTTCAGAGGCTTTTAGCAGCCTATAGTTATCACTGTTCGACAAGGAATGTATCCGTAAAATCCGAAGAGGCTCTGCCCAAATAATACCCTTGAACATAGTTGACTCCCAAGTCCTTGACACACTCGAACTGCTCTTTTGTCTCTATATGCTCTGCCACTGTCTCGATCCCCAGTTCAGATGCAAGGGTCTGGATCGATTTCACGATCTTTTGAGCACTCTTGTTTTCATGAATATTCTCTATCAACGAGCCGTCAATCTTCAAGATATCGATCTTCATGTTCAATATATACTGATAACTCGCATAGCCGCTTCCAAAATCATCTATCGCAACCTTTATTCCCAGTTCCCAAAGCTTGGCCAGACGCTCAGAGATCGGTTCAAGGTCCAACCTCTCTTCATGCTCGAGTATCTCGACTGTAAGACGCTGGGCCAAAGAAAGGTCCTGGCTGAAGGTGTCCAAGAAAAGCTCTAAAAGCTCATCATCAAAAAGATCTTGAAGGTCAAGGTTTATACTCAATCTGATATCGTTATTGCTCAGTGCCTCATATGCTTGCTCTAACACGATGTGGACAAGTTTAATATAGACCTGCGTATAGCGGATCGCCGGTAAAAACTGGGCAGGTTTGATGACATTGCCCTTAGTGTCCTTCATCCTGATCAGGAGTTCATACTTGTCAAGTTCAAGAGTCTTGGTATCGAATATAGGCTGAAAGACACAATAGATATTTTCAAGAGCAAGCGCTTCTTTGACATCGTATGTCTTTTGGAGCCCATTGACCTCTTCGTATACCTCATCATAGACTTCTACCCGGTCTCTTCCCAGACTCTTTGCCTTGTAGAGGCCCTGATCCGCTATCTTAAAGGCCTGATCAAAGTTTTTGGAGCAATCAGGGAAAGGGTTGAGCCCCATAGAGAGCGTGATGTTCAGCTGACAATCTTCAAGTGAGACAGGGTCGGCATTGACTTTCTGTCGGATCCGTTCTGCCAATCCGACAGCTGCTTCGCGTCCCTCACTTGAAATAAGCAGCAAGAACTCTTCTCCTCCATAGCGGATAAGAATATCATCTTTTCTAATGACCGATTGGATGCGCCGTGATACAGTCCTGAGCACCTCATCACCGGCATCATGCCCATAAAGGTCGTTAACCTTCTTGAAATAGTCCAAATCCATCAGGAGTATCTGAAAACTGTCTATAGAATACTTCTTCATAAGTTCATTCAGATATTGTCTGTTAAACATACCGGTAAGCGGATCGATAAAACTTTTTTTACGGTGTGTATAATAGATCCAAAGTTGCACCATGGCACTGATAAGCATGACAATGATAAAGATCGCGCTGTAAAGATAGATGTGCTCCAAAGGTATCAGTGTCTTGTTTATCTTAATATACTCTTGATGACTGAAGTCGATACCAAGCAAAGCGACTGTCTTCTTATCGATCACGATGGGATAGGCCATACTGATCCAAAGTTTGTCGATCTCCTTTTGCGCTGTGACTTCCGGAAGCATCTTCTGCTGCGCCTTTTCCCATATGCTTTTTTGCGGAATAAAACGCTGCTTGAACTCGCCTTTTTCGTTGATCCCTTCTGTTGTATCCAGAAGATATCGAAGGTGGTTCTTATCATCGATATACAAAAGATAAAGGTATTGGACTTCAGAGTTTTTCATCAGCGACAACTCTTTTTCTGCCTGATTCCTTGCTTTTTCACTGTTTTGCAAGACCCGGATAAAATCTTCGCCAAACTCACGGCGGAGATGTTTGACATAGATATCCAATAGTTCATGTTTTTTATTCAGTATGTTATCTTGGACTATCTCTACAATGTCCTTTTTTGTCTCTTCATACTGCAGGTACAGATAACTTGCACTCACACCCAAAAAAGGAAATAGCAGGAGCAAGATCGTAAATGTCCTGCCGTAATTGACTAAAAATCGCATATTCATTCTATGTACTCCGACAGAGGTGCGGACAGGATGATATTATGTTTATCCAGCTTCTCTTTGATAAAAAGCATATTTGGCCGTCCTTTTTGCCAAAAAAAGGCACCGATGACATAGTCCTGTCTGAGGTGGCGATATCGTGTACCGAAGACTATCCTTTTCTGACATTCACTCGGCAAAGAGCTTTTTGTCATAACTACGATATCTGCCTTCTCACAACTGTATGTCTGCCCAAACTTTTCTGATTTTAATCCCAAAGACGCTATCTCAGAATCGCTGTAGACTAAAGGTTTGGCCTTGTCTGACAAAGAAGAAAATATAGATTCAAAGATCTCTTTTTCGATTTGTACATCATCGCAGAAGAGAGAGGCGACAAGAAGCAGGGACAGGAGCAGCTTTTTCAAAACAGATACTCCATACCAAACCAGATCTTTCTATCGATCACGCCGGCATGAACGATAAACTCTTCATTTGTAAGCGGATCTGTCCCGTCGAAATAAGCTCTCTCTTGGGCTCTGTCAAAAAGATTCTCGCCTTTACACGAAAGACTGAAGTCCCGTGTCAGACGATACTTTATCCCGACACTGTAATCAACACGGATACTCGATTCAAAGGCAGGATCTACCAGCCATAACTCATTAAATACGTCTACCTTGCCAAAGGTGTTCAAGGAGCGTACCAAAGAGCTGAATGCCTTCGCGCTATCATCCGTATACGCCGTATCCGAATGACTGTAGTTCAGATGCAGCTCCAGTTTGTCTTTTTCACGGTAGAAATAGCTAAACTCATAGCTTCCTGTCATTATGTCCAGGTCTTTACTGCTGTTTTCGGGTCGGCCGCTGCTGCCGATCAAAGGATATTCAGAGAGTCTGGCATAAGAGAATAGAAGATTATGACGTGAGGAAGATGCTTTATATGTGAACTCCTGGGCAAATGAGTGATACCTTTCTGACTTAAGATTTACATTGCCATATCCGGACGATATGATAGTATAGGGTTCGGCTGCGAACAATTGTCGCGACAGTGTCGTTTTGGCTGAGATATCTTCGTCATTATAGATATAGCCAAGGCGAAGCTGTAGATTGTCAGGCTCATTAACATCACCGTTTCGCTGATAAAACTGGTTCATAACTGAGACAATAACTTGATTCTCTCTGTTCAATGCGTAAAGATCTTGCAGGTACAAAGAGTATATCTCTTCTGTATTATAGGCCTGGACAAAATTCACAGGGGCACCATTGAAGTTGGTATCGGATATATCAAAATACTTATGTCTGTACTGCAGCCCGAGACTTAGTCCATGCTCATACAGCTGCCACTTTTTCTGTACGGAGAGTGTCACACTTTCTTCTTCTGTCTTGTCTTTTGCGCTCAGTCCGGAAAGTGAGAAATCAGGTTTGTTGAAGTATTCTTCAAACTCCGTCTCAGTGGATATATAAGAGGCTTTGAGCATTAGACTTTTGTCCATAAACTCCGACTGTGCCGAAAGACCCAGATGCTGATAGTCCACAGAAGAGTCCACGATCTCGGCATCATGGAACTTTCCCATAAAGCCGTCACTGTCACTTTTTACCGCATGGACTTCCAGCCTGTGTTCGCCCGCAGACAAAGAGCCGTAAAAACGCTTTCGAAGCTGGTCTCTTCGAACCGTTCCCAATCGGCTTGCATACTCTTCTCGGTTATTGTCATATTGTCCGACATAGGTAAAATATGAAAGGTCATCATGCCTGTCACTGTAATATGCGCTCTCTAAATGAGATTTGCCGCTTCCTCCAAGCAGTTTGATCTTTCCCCCTTCATCATGATCAGCTGTCTTGGTATAAAGGCGAATCACGACTGTCGCCGGTTCAATCCCCAGTTCAAAGCTCGGAAATCCCGTATAGATCTCGACATGGTCTATAAACTCAAGCTCCATATCTCCAAAATAGACAAAGCCGCTTCCAAAAAGAGGAGACTGCAGTTCATGTTCATTAAGGTACAAGCGGATGCCCTTTGAGTTATTTGAGAATGCATCCAGGTTCAAAAGATCACTCTGCGCCAACCTGTTTTCAGAATACGAAAAATAGCGCAACGACTTAAGCAGGTCTTTTAATGTCAGGGCTTGCATTCTCTCTAGATCATCGCGCGTATACACCAAAAGGTTTCCAGCACTTTCATTTTTTGTCTTATTCGAAAGTTCGGAAGCTTTTATATAATCTTGCATTAATGTCTTTACGTCTTGGGCATTCAGAGAAGAAAAGAAAGCAATAAAAGCAATAAAAGCAATAAAAGCAGACGACAACGACTTATACACTCTAGTTTTCTCCCAAGAAAGACAATATAAAGATTAACAAATTTTCAGCTTGGCCAAAGTTTTTCAGGCCTAATCAAATAAGAGACACCTATCCCCTTTATTTTACAATAAATTTTACAGGTGTTAAAATCTTCTATTTTTTAGAAAGTTCTTCAATCTATAATCATAAGAAATATAAAAATCCCACTTACTAATATTTAAAAATATTTTTATATTTTTTAACACAAAAGAACTTTGTACATACTTTAGCTCGAAGAATAGCGAATAATTATATACTAATTTAATGCGCTTTTGTTGTATAATTTATTCCAATGCTAGGGAGGGTGTCAAATGAAGATGATGTCTGTTATTGTTTTTATCGCACTCCTCCTATTTACGGGGTGTGGAGGGGAAGAAGGCACGCCGCCACCGGCGACCTCTGTTTCTGCAGAACTGATATACGGACCGACTGAAGGTATAACCTATCTTTGTTCATCCGGTTTCACTAGCCATACGGATCAGAGTGGAAGTTTTTCTTGCGACATAGGCAACAATGTCTCCTTTTATCTTGGAGCGGTCGCTGTTGCGACCGTAGATGTGCAAGCCGGCATCATCACTCCGTATACCCTTTTCCCTGATAACTCCAATGCTCCCTATAACTTCGTCCGTCTTCTGCAGGCAATGGACAGTGACGGGAACACAAGTTACGGGCCTATCGTCATTGATCCCAACATGCTTGCGCTCATCCCTCAGAACATCGACTTTGCAAGCCCTGCATTTGAGACCCAGATCGAAGCAGCACTTGGTGTCAGCCTGATCAGTATCAGTGAAGCTGAAACCAATCTCAACAATGCGATACTTGCGGCAGGCGGGACTATACCTGCAGGCTATAATACACCTATTGCCAATGCCGGGATCGATCAAACCCTGAACAGTATCCAGATCAGCCTAGACGGTTCTGCAAGTTATGATCCTGACGGAGACAGCCTGACATACAGCTGGTCCATCCTAAGCAAACCAAACGGAAGTCTGATCTCACTAATAAATCCGACTACATCCACTCCCGGTTTTACGGCAGATTCAGAGGGTGTCTACTCCTTTGAACTGATCGTCCATGATACATTCGGGACCTCAGCACCGGACACTGTTTCCATCACCGTCAGTAATGCCAACTTTCCCCCTCTTGCCAATGCGGGAATCGATCAAAACATCCCCACTGGCTCGGATGTCACACTTAATGCCTCTTCAAGTTTTGATGTCAATGGTGACACTCTAAGCTATAGCTGGTCTGTCATCAGCAAACCGGTAGGAAGCGCTATGTCACTTTCTGGCACAGCCCTCGTCAATCCGGTCTTTACTGCTGATACCGACGGTATCTATATCCTTCAGCTAATCGTAAATGACGGCGTTTACAGTAGTCTTCCCGACCTTGTTTCTGTCATAGCAAGCACAGGAAACTCTGCGCCTGTCGCTAATGCCGGGATCGATTTAAACCTTCCGACAGCTTCCGTCGTTATCTTGGACGGTTCTGCCAGCTCGGATGCAGACGGAGACAGCTTAAGCTATCAATGGTCCCTTATCAGTGCACCAAGCGGAGCAACAGCCCTACTCTCCAATCTAAGCGCTGTGAACCCTTATTTTACAGCCTATCTTGACGGGGATTATGTTTTTGGATTGATCGTCAACGACGGTACTGCCGACAGTCTTTCAGATACGGTCACTGTACATACCAGTACTGCCAATATCGCTCCCGTAGCCGATGCCGGGGTCGATCAGAACCTTCCGACATCGTCGCTGGTCACGCTTGACGGCTCGGGAAGTCATGACACCGACGGCGATGTGCTCACTTACAACTGGTCTGTCATCAGCAAGCCGGCAGGAAGCACTGCCTCTCTTTCCAGTACTACCCTTGTCAACCCGACCTTTACCGCTGATATGGACGGCACCTATATCCTTCAGCTGATAGTGAATGACGGAAGCCTCAACAGTCTTGCCAATTCTGTGATTGTAACAGCGAGTACGGCCAACTCCGTTCCCGTAGCCCGTGCAGGAGCTGATGCACAGACCTATACCAATATCGCCTTGGGACTTGACGCTTCCGCAAGTACAGACGGAGACGGGGACCCATTGAGCTATACCTGGACGATCTTAAGCAAACCGGCAGGCAGTACAACAGCAGCATTAAGCAACCCTACCCTTGTCAATCCGGATTTCACACCCGATGTCAGCGGCAGCTATGTCCTGCAGCTTGTCGTGAATGACGGTACAGTCAGCAGTCTTGCAGATACCATCACTGTCACCGCCATCGATACCCAAGCGATCAAGATAACAGGGCAGACGACCTCTTACATAAGTTTTGATGACGGCTATTATCAAAAGGGAGCAGCGACGGGTTATGTACTCGCTTCAGATATCGTAAGCGACTCTGTTACAGGATTGATGTGGCAAGACGACAATCCTACTCTCTATGACCCTATATCAGGTAACAGCGCAGAGACATATTGTGCAGCACTAAGTCTTTCAGGCTATGCTGACTGGAGACTTCCAACTGTCTACGAGCTCTTGACGCTGGCCGACAGAAGCAAATCGTCTCCTGCTATTGATGCGACGCTCTTTAGGACAATAGGTGATCCCGGTAATACTTATCAGTTTTGGTCCAGTACAATGAAAAGCTCCACAGAAAGAAGAGTGGTAAACTTTACCTATGGTGATGAATCTGCCGTCAGCTCCACATCCAGTTATCCGATTCGCTGTGTTCGCGGCAGTTCCGTAAGCAGCCTTATACAAAGAGACGATGCAAACGGTATTGTTATCGACTATCAAAGCAGGCTGGTATGGCAAGATGACAGCAATCCTTCCAAAAAGACATGGACAGATGCTATTACCTACTGCGAGAACCTCTCCCTGGCCGGAGCAAGTGATTGGCGGCTCCCCAATATCAATGAACTTCTGAGTGTTGTCGATTTTCAAAACAGCAATGCTGTCTATATCAATGTTTTCAACTACAACCCTGACAATGCATGGTCCTCAACTACCAATCCGAGCGATTCTAGCAAAGCCTTCAGTGTAGCTAATACCACCACGCTGTTCTTTCTGTCAGACAAACCCAAGGTCAGTTCGAATGAGTCCAAGGCCACATCTATCTTATTTCCGACTACCAAAAACCCAAAATGTGTTCGGGATCTGCCTTAATCACTCTCCAAACAAGCCGTGAAAACTTTAAAGGTCAGAGGTCTATAAACAATACTTTAGTTTATGTCTTCAATCTTTTTATCCGATATGATGATAATGGAATGTAGAGAGATGAGCGTACTTCACTTAGACGGCCAACAGCTATAACGTACCGTAGACTACACTATATTATGATTGAAGTTTCATGAAGAATGGTGGACAGCTAGCCTATACATCCATCATAATTATCGCTATAAACGCATCTGTAAGCATCATAATAACGACTCGTCTCTTATATTCATCTAAATTGTGTATCCCTTTGTATGCCCCTAAATGGCCTCGTTTAACTCACTCTTGTACTGCGAAATATACCTCAATAATGTACTCTTACCGATGCCATACTCGTCCGCTATGACCTGATTAGCTATGCCTTGGTTCTGCATCAATATAGCCTCTTTCGTCCTCTGAGCATCGAATTTGGGCTTAGCACCGAAGCGTACTCCACGTGCTTTAGCTGAGCGAATACCATCAGCTTGACGTTCAGCTCTGAGGTCAGTTTCGAATGCACTTACAATCGATAGTAACCCAATCATTAGTCTACCTGCCGATGAACTAGTATCTAGGTCTTGTTCTGTTGCTTTGAATGCTACATTCTTAGCGTTAAGTGTATCAACTATCTCGTGTAGGTCTTTAACGCTTCTCGAACATCTATCTAGTCTCGTTACATAGAACTCATCACCATCTCTAACGAAGTCGATAGCTTCTTGAAGTTGAACTCTATCGTTCGTCTTTGTTCCTGACTTCTTCTCTGTGAATATCTTAGTACATCCGACTTTCTTTAGTGCTTCTATCTGAGATTCTAAGTTCTGTCCACTTGAACTTACTCTTGCATATCCTACTTTCATATTCAGTCCTTTTTAGTGGACCATAACTCCTAAGACCTTTCGAGACACTTAATCGAGAACCTTCTGAGACTCCGTATTATAGGACCTCTGAGAATGAAACACTACTGTCTCATAAAGTGTACTCACTGAGAATGAATATATCTTAGTGACGCAGAACCCTAAAGATACTTCTCCCTCTAAAATGTTACTATCTTGGAGTGTCCTATATATCTATAGGTTTAACCTAAAAGGTAACATTTTAAATCCTAAGTATTTGGACTGTTCAAGTCGAAGACTTGAAGAGGACAACCGTGAACGAAGTGAATGGTATTAGTGATACTAATGCTCTGCGTCACTAATGAGCTTGGGTGGATGGAGGAAACTTGTTGAGCTGTTAGGCACAAGCTTCGCTCT
>JBFEIF010000064.1:0-12793 GCA_041553795.1 Sulfurimonadaceae bacterium | reverse complement strand
TTGTGTAGATATTTGGATTGAAGCTAAGACGGGAAACGATCGTTTCCATATCAAATGTTAGGTAGATTTTTTTCATAATGTTTTCTGTTCTTTATTTGTGACACCACAAAAGTCAAAAATATTTAGACCTGTCATATCCAGGCGTTTATATTGCTTGTGAGCAACTAAAAAGACAACAAGATCAGCCTCTTCTATTGCACTGAAAATATCGGTTAACTTGAAACTCTCATTTGTAATACCCAGTGTCTTTGGATCTGTGTCTAACGGGATGTTTGGTTCCACAGCAATAATATTGTCCATAGTGCTACTGAGTTGTTGTGTTATATGCAGTGCCGGGGATTCGCGTAGATCATCGATGTCCGGTTTAAAGGCAAGACCCATACATGCGATCTTAGCCGGCTTTGAACTCTTGTTTTCAATTTCAAGTGCTGCATTCTTTATTTTTTCAATGACCCATTCGCTTTTATGGTCGTTTCGTTCACGTGCTGTTCTGATCAGTTTGGCATCGTCACCACCAGCGGCAACTATAAACCATGGATCAACTGCAATACAGTGCCCTCCAACACCGGCACCAGGCTGTAGGACATTAACACGCGGATGTCGATTGGTCAGTTTGATCAGTTCCCATACATTGATATCAAATTTATCGCATAGAATCGAAAGTTCGTTTGCAAAAGCGATGTTGACATCTCGGAAACTGTTCTCAGTCAATTTTGCCATTTCCGCAGTTCTCGCATCCGTAAGCAATACTTCTCCGCTGCAAAATAAAGAATAAAATTCAGCTGTTAGCTGGGTGGCTTCTTCTGTTAAGCCGCCGACGATCCTGTCATTTTGGACAATCTCAAGCATGATACGTCCCGGTAGAACACGTTCAGGACAGTGGGCAATATGTATGCCGGATATATCAACACCCTCTTGTTCTAAAACTTCTCCGACCATATGTGTTGTACCTATAGGAGAGGTTGATTCCAGGATAACTATGTTGCCTTTTCGTATGAAGGGAGCGATTGACTGAGTAGCCGAACGAACGTAGTCCACATTTGGAATATGACCCTCGTGAAAGGGTGTAGGTACGGCAATAATAAAGACATCTGCTTCTGCGGGTTTTATATCTGCTTTAAGCTTTCCGGAATTGACAGCTGATTGCACAAATATATCAAGTTCAGGCTCAACAATATGAATTTTGCCGCGATTGATAGTATCGATAGTTTTTTGAACGACATCAACGCCATGTACCTCAAACCCACGGTTCGCCAAGAGGGCTGCGGTAGGCAAACCGATGTAGCCTAAACCGATGATACAGACTTTTTTAATTTTTTTCATTATTATCCTTCATATGATTTACGATCTTTTCACAGGCATCCCCATTTCCATAAGGATTATGGGCTTTTGCCATCAGTGCATAATCCTTGTCATTCTCTAAAAGATTGATAGTCTCTTTGTAGATAGACTCGGGATCGGTTCCGACAAGTTTGACGGTACCTGCCTGAACAGCTTCTGGCCGTTCAGTGGTATTTCGCATGACTAAGACAGGTTTACCAAGAGAAGGAGCTTCTTCCTGGACCCCGCCACTGTCCGTAATGATGAGTTTTGCATCCATCATCAAGGCGATGAAGGCTTCATACTGCAATGGTGCAATAAGGTGTATATTCTCAATATTGCTCAATAGGGTGTTAACAGGTTCACGAACATTTGGATTGAGATGGACAGGGTAGACAATATGAATGTCTGGTTTCTGAAGTGCAATGTTTTTAAGTGCCGTACAGATGTCTATAAAACCTTGACCAAAGTTTTCACGTCTATGCCCTGTGACTAAGATATATTCTTTGCTGCTCTTATCAAAACCGTTAGCTATTATACTCTCATTGACCCTTTCATAAAACTCATGGTCCTGAGTCAGTTTGTCTTTCATTATCAACAAAGCATCAATTACGGTATTGCCAGTCACTAAAATGGCGTTTTCATTCACATTTTCAATAACAAGATTATCTCTACTTTGTTCTGTCGGTGCAAAGTGATAAGTCGCAAGTTGCGTCGTGAGCTTTCGGTTGGCTTCTTCTGGCCACGGTGAATAAATGTCACCCGTTCTCAGACCGGCTTCAATATGTGCTACCGAGATCTTTTCGTAAAATGCAGCAAGTGAGACTGCAAAGGTAGTAGTCGTATCTCCGTGAACGAAAACAGTATCCGGATGGTAATCGGAAAAGACATCTTTCATTCCATGAAGGATGTTGCATGTAATATCATATAAACCTTGATCCGCTTTCATGATATCAAGGTCAAAATCAGCTTGTATATTAAATAAGTCCAGGACCTGATCAAGCATTTCTCTATGCTGCGCTGTAACACAGACTTTTGTTTCAAAGTCTGACGAAGCCTTGAATGCTTTGACTAATGGAGCCATTTTAATTGCTTCGGGACGTGTTCCAAATACAATAAGAATCTTTTTCATTTAGGGTCACTTTCTAGTATATTTTTGAGCTAATCGCAAAAATCATAAGCCTTTTCTTCCCAGTACGACTTCAATAGTCTTCCATACTGTTTTAAACTCGACAATAAGGCTCCAGTGCTTGATATAGTAAAGATCATACATCAGTTTTTGACGGGTATCCTCTTCATTCTGGCCGTAGGGATAGTGTACTTGGGCCCAACCGGTTATTCCCGGACAGACAATATGCCGTTCACTGTAGTAGGGGATGGCTTTTTCATACCCCTGTACAAGGATATCCCATTCCGCACGGGGCCCAATAAAGTGCATCTCTCCCTTGAGGACATTCCACATCTGGGGAAGCTCATCGATCCTTGTCTTGCGCATCAAGTTTCCGTATGGAAAGATCCTGGTATCATTTTTTTGTGTATATGGGTCAAAATGGCTGTTGACATGCATCGAACGGAACTTGGCACACATGAAAGGCTTCCCGTCGAGACCGATACGAGATTGTTGAAAAAATATAGGACCCGGTGACTCTTTTTTGATACGGTAAGCTGAAAAGAGCAGAATAGGCCATGTCAAGATAAAGAGCGAAAACACAGCAGTCAGGTCAAATATACGCTTTTGGATATATTGTAATCTGGTAAAACGTGAAACTTCCAAAAATGAGAGATGGTCAATGTCATTGTCGGGAATAAAACATTTGTCTAGGACCTGCTCCATAAAGTTGTTAAAGGTATAGTATTTTACGCCGGCGACTTCGATGTGGGTCAGAAACTTGATCAGTTTATCTGTGGGAGCTTGATTCAGGTTTAAGACGACAATCTTGCTTTTAGTATTTTGCAAATGCTTTTTGATATCTTCGATGACGTCATCCTCATCACGAAGGTGAACGGGGATACTGACCATTTCAGTTGATATACGTCTTTGTAAATATTCAAGTTCTAGCTGAGTAAAGTTATATTTAGTGCCTAAAACCAGCAATGATCGGCCTTTTTATGATCTACTATAGTATTCAATTAATGTTAAAAAATATTATTTAAGACTGTTTTAATTACTTTAATTGTTCATAAATATTATTTAAGGTTATGCATTATATCAAAAGCTATATATAAAGAAGTTTAAAAAGTATGATTGTATAGGAATAGTATATGTTGAATTTTATTAAGAAAAAAGAGTTTTATGCTGAGTAAGCGATTCAATGTTATAATTACGCACTTATTGAAGAGGATTATGAATGATCAATTATATTAAAAACCAGATACAAGCATCGATTGATACGAAACAAAACATTTTAAATGACGTAGCCTTGATGGAAACGATTGCTGCAGTCGGACGTGAATGTGTCGCTCTGTATAAAAATGGCAAGAAGACTCTGTTGGCAGGTAACGGCGGTTCGGCAGCGGATGCGCAGCATATTGCAGCAGAACTTGTCGGCCGTTACGGCTTTGACCGTCCTTCTATTCCTTCTGTCGCATTGACGACAGACACATCAAATCTTACTGCTATCGGTAACGATTATGGTTATGACAAAGTCTTTTCCCGTCAGATGGAAGGTATGGGAAGTGAGGGCGACCTTTTTATCGGCATCTCGACCTCGGGCAATTCGGTCAATATTGTCAATGCTATCAATGCGGCCAAAGAAAAAGGTGTCAAAACGGTTGCCCTTGTCGGACGTGACGGAGGGGAGATGGCAAAGATTGCTGATTATGCGATCATCGTCCCTTCAAATGACACGCCACGCATTCAAGAGTCTCATATTCTGATCGGACATATGATCTGCGATATCATCGAAAAAGAACTTTTTGGCAATGGAGTGAGTGAAGACTAAGATGTCAATCTCCCTGAATGAAAAAAAGCCGGCCCTTTTTTTAGACCGTGACGGTGTGATCAACGTTGAAAAGAACTACCTGCATAAAAAAGAGGACTTTGAGTTCATCGACGGGATCTTTGAACTGTGCCATCATTATCAGGATCAGGGTTATCTTATCGTAGTCGTGACAAACCAGTCCGGCATTGCCAGGGAATATTACTCCGAGATCGACTTTGCAAATCTGACCTTTTGGATGATCGAAGCCTTTGCCGCCAAAGGTGTCGAGATAGCCCAAGTCTATCATTGTCCTCACCATCCTGATATCTCCGGTGATTGTGACTGCAGGAAGCCACACCCCGGTATGTTTTTGAAAGCAGCAAAAGAGCTGAACATAGACCTGGTAAACTCTGTCTTAGTGGGTGACAGTGAGAGAGACATCACAGCGGCGCATTCGGCAGGCCTAAGAGAGACCTATCTTTTTTCTGAGCATGAAGAAACAACCCAGGCTACCAAAAACATCCACTCCCTGCGAAGTCTGATATGCTGATCCTCAATACCGGCGGTACCTTTAACAAACGCTACAATCCTTTAAGCGGTGAGATGGAAGTCCCTTTTGACAATCTTGCCGTTGAGAAGATACTTGCGACGTTTACCTATGATGTAGAGACGGCAGGAGTGATTTATAAAGACAGTCTGGATATGGACATAGATGACAGAAAGATGTTGGTGAAGATCATTGCCGCATCCAGTGAGACACACTTTATTATCATCCATGGAACGGATACGATGGACAAAAGCGCCGCATTTTTGGATGCAGTCTTGGAAGACAAGATTGTTGTCTTTACCGGAGCGATGGTCCCGTTCGAGATCGATCCAATCGAGGCTACGGCCAACCTAGCGATGGCTATGGGCTATGTTAAGAATGAGACAATACCGGGTGTCTATATCTGTATGCAGGGCTCTGTAGCCAAGCATGACAAACTGGTAAAGAACCGGACAACAGGGAAGTTTGAACTTGTCGAAGGTTGAGTGCACCCATTGCCATCTTGACTTTGACGAGTCTGTGATGATCATTGAAAGGGACGATACCTTTGATGCGGCTTCGCCTGAAAACAAGACAAGTCGATCGCAAAGCGATGTTTCTTTAGAAAGTTCGGCAAAGCCGACCACTATTCGCTACTTTTGCTGTACAGGGTGCCAGGGTGTCTTTCATCTTCTCTCAGATTCGGGATTGGATGGATTTTATGAGAAACTGGGTACCAATAAGCTTTCCGCTCCCACGCACAGTTTTGAAGAGAGCTCTTCTTTTGATTCGCCTCTGTTTTATGAGCAGTTTGTCAGAAAGAATGAAGAGGGCTTTGAAGAGATCTCTTTGATCATCGAAGGCATCCACTGCTCGGCCTGTGTCTGGCTGAATGAAAAGGCTCTTAACAAGCTCGAAGGCGTCATTGAAGTGACGATTAGCTATGCCAATCACAAGGCGAAAGTGGTATGGGCAGATCATATCATCAAGCTCTCAGCTATCATCGATATGATCCGTTCCATCGGTTACAACGCCTATCCTTATGACCCTTCAGTTCAGGAAGAAAAAGCGAACAAGGAACGAAAAGATTTTTACCTTCGTATAGCCGTGGCCTTTTTTGGTTCCATGAACATCATGTGGATCGCCGTAGCCCAATATGCAGGCTATTTCTCGGGTATGGATCAGCAGATGAAGACGATCCTTAATGTGGGTGAATGGATACTTTCGACTCCGGTCCTTTTTTACAGCGGATGGGTCTTCTTTAAAGGCGCTTATTTCGGGATCAGGAACAAGCTCGTCAATATGGACATCTTGGTCGCGACCGGAGCCCTTTTGACCTATGTCTACTCTATCTATATTACTCTTTTGCAAGAAGGCGAAGCTTATTTCGACTCTGTTGCGATGATCATCACCTTTGTCCTGCTTGGAAAGTTCTTAGAGGTACTGAGCAAGAAGTCGACTGCCGATACCCTTGATGTCATAGCGCGACACGTGCCTAATGAGGTCAATGTCCTTAGAGGAGACAAAGTCGAGAGAGTCTCCGTCCATGAGGTGAAGATCGGTGATATTATCGAGATAAAGCCTGGTGAAAAGGCCGCACTCGACGGCGAAGTGATCCAGGGAGAAGGGTACTTTGACGAGGCCAGTCTTAGCGGAGAAAGCCATCCCATCTTTAAAAAAGAGCATTACAAGATCATCAGCGGGACCATCTGCATTGATACGCTGTTTCGCTATAGAGTACTGAAAGACTTCTCTCATTCTACCTTGTCCAATCTTGTCTCCATGCTTGAAAACGCTATGCGCAAGAAACCGCGAATAGAGATGCTCGCAAACAAGATATCCGGACACTTCTCAAGTGTCATCCTGCTTCTTGCCGTGCTTACTTTTTTTATCTGGTGGCTGTGGCCGCACAGTTTCGATAGAGCTTTTATGGTCGGAATATCCGTCATTGTCATTGCCTGTCCCTGCGCACTGGCTCTTGCGACGCCGGTAGCCACGCTTATTGGTCTGGGTCTGGGCGGAAAAAGAGGGATACTCTTTAAAGAAGCCTCGCATCTGGAGACCATGGCAAAGGCAGAAATGCTTATTATGGACAAGACGGGAACCCTGACCGAAGGCAAGCCCGATGTCATCAGAGCCGAGTTTTTTGAAGGCTTTGATCCTGCCTTGCTTTTAGCTCTTGGCGAGTCCTCTTTGCACCCGATAGCACATGCGGTTTCGGTATATGTCAAAAAAGAGTTTGAAGCGCTGAAGCGATACACACTCCTGTCATCAAGACAAGTGCCATCACGTGGGATAGCCGCAGTCTTTGAAGGGAAGAAAGTCTTGGGCGGTAATGCGGCATTTATGCAGGAGAACGGTATAGAGGTCGATACTGTGTCCGACTTCTCTCTCTTTTTCTTTGCTGTAGAAGATCAGCTTCTGGCCCGTTTTGAACTGCGTGACAAACCCAAAGAAGGGGTCTCGGAACTGCTTGAGATGTGCCGAAAAAACGCGATCAGTGTTGTGATGCTGACAGGCGATCATAAGGCTTCTGCACAAAGTCTTGCAGAGGAGTTGGGGATCAAAGAGTATTACAGTGACCTCTCTCCCAAAGAGAAGGCTGACTTTGTACAAAAGCATAGTGAGAAGGTGACGGTGATGGTCGGCGACGGTGTGAACGATGTCCTCGCACTGGCCCATGCCAACATCGGTATTGCAATGGGATCGGGTTCCGATATCTCTATTGATGTGAGTGATGTCGTACTTTTGGATGACTCTATAAAAAGTCTAAAAGAGGCTTTTGCGATCTCAAAGCGTACCTTTAAGCTCGTCAAACAAAACCTTGCTATATCATTGATATACAACATGATAACGATTCCTTTGGCCATGGCAGGCTATATCATCCCGCTGATCGCAGCGGCATCGATGTCTCTTAGCTCTTTGCTGGTGGTAGGAAACTCGATTCGAATCAAATGGAGATGGAACAGATAATGGATAACGGTATTGTAATTATGATGATTGGGATCTCGCTGCTTTTGGGAGCTTTGGCACTTTTGGGTGTGATGTGGGCCATTAAGACCGGTCAGTTCGATGATAAAGACAAGATGATGAACAGCGTCCTTGATGACGGCGAGGATGCCTTGAATGAAGCGGCAGAGAAAGAACGCCGCAAGAAGGAGTATCGTCCTGAATAGTCTTAAACTGTTTGTTGTCGAGAATAGTAAAAGAGTAAGAAGGTCGGCGCAAGTCGGATTTGTTGCCCTGGTCATTGTCATATCCTATATTGCCTTCTTGCCCAATTATGATGACCTTCCGGAGTTTACTACCATTAGTGATGTGATTAACCATTTTGCTGCTTTTTTTGTTCTGAGCCTGTTTTTGGAAATGGGTTTTTCGCCTAAACAAAACGTCGCCTTTTTGATACTTTTCCTTTACGGGTTTTTCATTGAAGCCGTCCAGCATTTTCTTCCCAACCGTGTCTTTGACCTGATGGATATTGCCGTTGATATGATCGGTGTCGGAAGCTTTTATGCCTTGTCCTTACTTTTAAAGTCTGCGCTAAAGAGCAAATAACTGCTTTCATAAGCAGTCAGGTCTGTCCAGATTTACTTTTTTATTAACTCCTTTTTGCTAGAATCGCGTATTAATTAAAATAATATACAAGAAGTACAAGGCAGTCACATGAAGTATACGGATAGAGATTTAAGCGGAAAGACGATTCTGATCACGGGCGGAGCGGGGTTTATCGGCTCCAATCTGGCTTTTTACTTTCAAGAAAACCATCCCGAAGCCCATGTCGTCGTCTATGACTGTTTCCGCAGCGGCGAGACACTTTCGAACGGAAACCTTAAGAGCTTTGGACACTTTAAAAACCTTTTAGGCTTCACAGGCGAGATCATCAGCGGGAACATCAATGACCCCGTAGGTATGAAAAATCTCAGAGATAACTACAAGTTTGACTATATCTTCCATGAAGCTGCCATCTCGGACACGACAGCACTTGAGCAAGACCTGATGATACAGACCAATGTCAATGCCTATAAGGATCTTTTGGAAATGGCGATGCTTCATGGGGCCAATATGATCTACGCTTCTTCCGGCGCGACCTATGGGGATGCCCCTTCTCCGCAGCGAGTAGGCAGAGAAGCCCCTCAAAACGTCTACGGCTTTTCCAAACTCTCTATGGACCACCTTTCACGTGAATATATGAAAAAAGCGGGGATCGCTATCGTCGGACTGCGTTATTTCAATGTCTACGGGCCGCGTGAGTATTTCAAAAACTCGACAGCCTCTATGGTCATCCAGTTTGGACATCAGCTGCTTTCAGGAAAGAACCCTCGGCTCTTTGAGGATTCCGACAAGATCCTGCGAGATTTCATCTATATCGAGGACATCATCCAGGCAAACATCAAAGCGATGCATCCTAATGAAAGCGGTATCTACAATGTCGGAACGGGCAAGGCGCGTTCTTTCCAGGACATTGTCGATATCTTGCAAAAAGAACTGGGCACTTCGTATGAATGCGAATATATTCCAAATCCGTTTATCGGTTCGTATCAGTTTCACACCGAAGCGGACATCGAGTCAAGCAAGACGGGGCTTGGCTATGCACCGGCCTATGAGATGGAAGATGCAATAAAAGCTTATGTCCCGGAAATCCGACGAGTTTATGAGAAGGAAGTGAAAAAATAATGGATTCATTGCGTCATTCAAAACCGAATATCCTGGTCATCGGCGACCTCATGATAGACCATTATCTTTGGGGAGACTGTGAGCGTATCTCGCCTGAAGCACCGGTACAAGTCGTCAATGTCTCCAAAGAGACGGCCGTCTTGGGCGGGGCGGGAAATGTCATCAATAACCTTCATGCCCTGGGTGCTTCTGTCAGTGTCGCTTCCGTTATCGGTAAAGACGATATCGGAAAAGAGTTGTTGCTGATGCTAAAAAGTCTTGGAGCCAAGACAGAAGGTCTGATCTCGCAAGAGGGCAGAAAGACATCCAAGAAATCCCGTGTCATAGCCTCGCACCAGCAGATATTGCGATATGATAAAGAGAGCAAAGAGGCGATAGAAGAAGCGTCGGTCGATCAAATCATCTCGGCTGTCAAGAAAGACATGTTTTTGTATGATATGATCATTCTTTCGGATTACGGCAAAGGTGTCCTGACGCCAAGACTATGCCAGACAATCATCTCTATGGCATCAGAGCATAAGAAAAAAGTTCTGGTCGATCCAAAGGGAACAGATTACAGCAAGTACAAGGGCGCACACTTTCTCACTCCGAATAAAAAAGAAGCCTGTGAAGCAACCGGTATTGATATTGTCGATGACGAAAGTCTGCTTCGTGCCGGAGAATGGCTGCGCAAGGAGTGTGAGCTTGAGCTTTCCATGATCACGCTTTCTGAAGACGGGATCGCTGTTTTTGACAAGCAGATGCATAAGGTCCCGACTGTTGCCAAAGAGGTTTTTGATGTGACTGGGGCAGGGGATACCGTCATCGCTTCATTAGCCTATGCTATCTCAAGCGGAAAAGATATTATCTCTGCTGCTCAGTTTGCTAATGCTGCAGCGGCAGTCGTCGTCGGAAAGATCGGTTCGGCAACAGCCAGTATGGACGAGATAGAAGCGTATGAGTCAACGCTTCACCAAAGCAGTTCGGACATGCATATAAAGAGCCGTAAAGAGATCGAAGCCTGTGTCAAAAGCGCGCGTGCCAAAAATCAGCGTATTGTCTTTACGAATGGCTGTTTTGATATCCTGCATCTTGGGCATGTCAAGTATCTTGAAGTCGCCAAGAGCTTTGGGGACATACTGATCGTCGGTCTGAACGCTGATTCCTCGGTACGTGAACTAAAAGGGCCTGAGCGCCCTATCAATCCGGAATATGACAGAGCTTATCTTCTGGCAGCCTTGGAAGTCGTTGATTATGTCGTCATCTTCTCCGAAGAGACACCGTATGATCTGATCAAGATGATCGAACCGGACGTCTTGGTAAAAGGCGGGGATTATGAAGGAAAGGCAGTCGTCGGAACGGAATTTGCTAAAGAATTGAAACTCGTAGACTTTGTTGACGGTAAAAGTACGACAAGGACTATAGAACGTATAAAGGATAGCAATCAATGCTAAAAAAACTATTATTATCGCTTGCTTTGGGGACTTCACTCCTAGCAATGCACGACGCCTCTTTGAATCTTAACAATGATGACATTGAAGTCAAAGGGAATATCGATCTGGGTGAACTTAACCAGTCGGATTACCCTGACACATACTTCCTGACATTAGGTTTTTTGGATGTGGATAACAAAGAAAGCACGGATCCTCTTCTTTCAGCAGGGTTTATGTTGCGCCAGGATATCACAGGGGCACAGGGTCTTAAGTTCGGCATCGGTATGACGGGTGTCTACACAAAGGTAGCCAATGAGAGTTATGCGGCGGTTCCTATCAATGCAGAACTTGCTTATACACTGCCTATTGATTTTGCAATGCCGGTCATCCTCTCGGGCAGACTTGCCTACGCACCGTCAGTACTTTCATTCAAAGATGCAGACCGCTATTTCGAAGGCCGTGCAGAGCTTGGACTTCAGATCGTCGAGCAGGGAACATTGTTTATCGGTTATCGCAAGATCACAACGGATTTTGAGGATAACAGAGGCGGTGACTACACCTATAATGACACAGGGTACATCGGATTTAAAGTCCGTTTTTAATCCAACAAGCCGTCTTATTTAGACGGCTCTTTCCTCAAGAAACTTATGGTTTCCAATCACTACTTTTTAATAAGTCCCTTTACCGCTTCAATAACATCATTCGCTTCGATCTTGGTCATACAGTCGTGGTGTTTCAATGGACAGGTCCGTTTCATACACGGTGCACAGGGGACATCATCACGGCGTACTATGATGCTCTTCTCGTTTTTCCATTGGCAGGTCTCAAAATGGCGTGTCGGACCGAAAATAGCGACTGTCGGGACTTCGTAAGCTGCGGCTACATGCATAGGTCCACTGTCGTTCGTGACAAAGATATCAAGCCCGCCGATATGTGAGCAAAGCTCTTGGATGTTTGTCTTTCCTGCGAGGTTTAAGTAGTTTGTAATACCCATCTCTTGAAGACGTCTTTCGATATCAGCACCCATATCGACCTCAGACGGTCCGCCGAAGATGATTATCTGATACTCGTTTGAGAAAGCCTTGGCTACTTCCGCAAACTTTTCGGGATACCAGCGCTTTGCTGAACCATAGGTCGCTCCCGGATTGATTCCCAATGTCGGTTGTCCGTAGACTTTTTTGGCAATATAGAGTTTGGATTTTGGAGCCGAAGAGGGGGTGGTCTCAAGAAGATTGACCAGATCGTTATACTGTTCACTTAGGTGGATCTCTCTGGAGAGTCTTTTGGTCTTGTCAAGCAGCAGTGAGGCGTGCCATGATCTGCGTGCGACCTTTTGAAGAGCAGGTGTAAAGAGCAGAAGAAGAGTAGAATAGATATTGTTTCTAAAAGTGATGGCAATATCAAACTCTCCCAGAGTCTTGGCAAAGGCGCGTGTGGCTTTGAAGCGGTGCCCCTGTTTCTTGGTCTCATCTATAAAGGAAGCCTCTGCCTTGGGATGATATTTGATAGCTTCTATAGCGACATAGGAACCGACAAAGGTAAACTTGGCATCAGGATAGAGTGTAGCCAGATGTTCTATGGCAGGTGTTGCCATAAGGGCATCTCCCAGCCAGTTTGGAAGTATTATCAGGATTTTCATAGTATGTATTTCCAATTAATAAATTTTACTCCTAAAAAGGTGAAGCTATTCACCTTTTTTAGAGGAGGTATCCTTACAGTATACAGGTGAGCCTGATAGCTTCACCGTTTTGGAGATGGAAATATGGCCGTCACGGGAGATGATCTCCATTTCTTTGTCAAAATAGAGCTCAAAGGTCGTGTCATTGCACCACAATACCTGGGTCAGTTCGCCTTTTTGTTCGGCTATGATCTCGTAAAAATCCTTGTGCTGTATAAAAGAAAGGATCTTGGCTCCTTGAAGCTGCTCCAGCATCGTCTTA
>JBFEIF010000063.1:0-13276 GCA_041553795.1 Sulfurimonadaceae bacterium | reverse complement strand
TCGGATAATCTTCAATATCAACCTGATAGTATGCCGACCCTTCGGTGACATTTCTATCTTTATAATTTTCTAGACTTGGTAATTTGCTCATCATAGCCCCTTAAAACATCAACACAAAGCCAGTGACAACTACGTTGATCACTGCCATTGGCATTAGAACTTTCCAACATAACCACATCAATTGATCCGGTCTGATATCTGGCCATGCAGCACGTGTCCACAAGAAAAAGAAGAAGAAGAACGACACTTTTCCAAGAAGAGCAAATGCACCTAGAACTGTACCATCACCAAACCCACCAAAGAAGATGATAGAGATCAAGAAGGCATAGAAGAACATGTTCGCGTACTCGCCGATGAAGAACAGACCCCAACGCATACCCGAATACTCCGTACCGAAACCATCAATGATCTCATGGTCATTAGCAACAAGGTGAAAAGGTGTACGTCCTGTCTCAGCAAAACCTGCGATCAGGAAAAGGACCATAGCAACCGGCTGATAAACTACCATCCAGTAACCATCCGTCTGGAAGTTGTTCATATCGATCAGTGAAAAAGAACCGATCATCATCAATGGAGCAAGAAGTGAAAGACCTGTGATCACCTCATAAGAGATAAAGACTGCCGCACCACGTGCTGCTGAAAGAAGTGAGTACTTGTTAGCCGATGCCATACCGCCAAGAAGCGGGCCGTAAAGACCGACTGCCATTACTGCCAATACATACAGAACACCGATGTTGACATCCGCTACGATCGGATTGACTGTATAGCCTCCGATTGTAAAAGAAGGCATAAACGGGATCGCCGCGGCTGCCATAAAAGCTGTTGCAGCTGTGATGACCGGTGCGATCTTAAAGATACGTGCTACAACGTTTGTCGGGATAATGTCCTCTTTCGTGAACAATTTGATACCGTCTGCAGCGACCTGAGCAATACCATACGGTCCAACGATCATTGGCCCAAGGCGTCTTTGCATGAATGCAAGTACCTTACGCTCGAAATAAGTCCCTAGACCCGCAAGCGCAGAAAATACAGTCAAAATTGCAACGATCTTGATGACCGTTTCTATCATATATGCTGTTTCCATATTTATACCCTTTCAATTGAAGCTGTAGTAAAACGGTAACCGTCAAACAGTGCTTCTGATTTTAATTTAGAATCGAATGTCGTCAGGTAAGCGATATCGCCGCCGATGAAATGATCATGGCTGACTTCAACTTCTATTTCACCCTTAGCCGTCGTTACTTTGACCTTATCACCTTCACTCAGTGCATTAGCATCCAGGTAAGACTTGGATGCATGAAGGCCTGGCTTTTCTTTTGACTGGTGTGCTTTTGCTGTAAAATCAGAGAACTGACGTACAGGATTTGCAAGATACAGCGCTTTTTCACTGATCTTCAATGCTTCATCAAATGCAGCGACGCTCTCGTCCGCTCCCGTTTTGACCGCTACGACATCAAGAAGATATCCGCGTTTTTCCGTACCGTCATTCTCATAATGATTTGGCAGGTTATCAAACTTCTCAGTCTTGAAACCTTTTGCCGTAGGCAGCTGTTCTGTATAATCGATCGTAAGCTCTGCGCTAAGGCCCAGTGCGTTTGCAAGATCATTAAGAACATATCCGCCATAACCGACAGCGACATTTGTCGGGTTGACACGCTTGTTGATAGACGTAAGTGTACCTTCTTGTTGATTAATCGCCGGCATATCAAGGTCACCGCTTCCAAGAGCAGAAAGGACAAAGTCAGCTTCAGTGTTATATCCAACAGAATATGAACCCGCTTCATCATCCAAATCACAGATCTGAGTTACACCCAGTGTATTTGTCAAAGTAGGGATCATGACAAGTTTAAACTCGGTATATTTCTCGATCAGTGCACATAAACGCGCAAGGTTCTTAGAAGCCGGGTGTGTATATAGATCCGGTCCTACGATAAGTGAGAATGCATCTTTCTTCGCCAAGAACTTTTCCATATTCTCAGTGAAGTCTTGCGGTGCGTTCAAGATCTCAAGCAGACGGTTGTCATCTACTTCGACTTCCTTAGAGACTGTCTTAGGAACCATCTTCGACTTTTCTACTTCGACCTCTTCTTCTTCACCTGTCTCTTCGTTGACTTTCATCTCTTTGACGATCTCAACGACTTTTTCTTTGATCGTCTCTTCAACTGTGATCGTCTTCTTTGAATGAAAAGAAGCGATATACTCAGCAACAGAAGCCGGTAATTTCTCTTTGTCGGCAAACAGATCAAGAAGCAGGTACATAACAGCTTCTTCCTGAAGAGGCGCATGGTTGATACTCATCATGGACTTACCGACTTCTTCGACAACAGGATCTGCTACAGGGTGGAAATAAAGACCTGCACCCTTGTTCATTGAGATCGAGTTGTTAAATGCATAACGCGCATTCGGGTTATCTGTTTTAAGAGCTGTTCCCACAGAAACGATAAAGTTAGCCTCATGCGCCACTTTAAGATCAGATCCGTAAAGTGCCGTACCCGAGATCTCCGAATAATCTTTCAAGAAAGTCTGGAACGCTCTTGCTTCAGGGTTTATAAGTTTGTAACCCTTAGTCTCTTTCAGTTTTTGAAGAATATAGGCTTCTTCATTCGTGATCGTAGATGTAAACTTGATCGTATCCGCTTTTTCAAATGCAGTAATTGCATTGGCGAATGCCGTTTCGTCTTTAGTAACATCTCTGTTCTCGTAGTCATAGCCGTAGCGTCCTGCACCGCACAAAGAGACATAGTTATACTCGTTCATAACACGGTAGATCTTGTCTTCAGGATCAGCGATCGAAGCGTGCTTCGTATCATAAGTGATCTGACAACCTGCAGAACAGTGTCCACATGTCGCCGGGACCTGCTTATGCTCCCATGCATTCGACGTGTACATATAATCTGTATCGACAAGTGCACCGACCGGACAGACCGAAGCACACTCTCCACATGATGTACAATCAAGCATATCTGAGCCTGATGTCAGACCGATGATAGACTTGTTCAGCTTGTTCCACATAGCATAAGCGTCTTTAGGCATAGACTCTTTATGCTCGGCAGCAATACCTTCAGAACCGCGGGGAATAGTCTTCAGGGAGTTGTCACCGATCATATCTTTACAGACAGTCACACAACGCTCACATACGATACAAAGGCCCGGATCGTAATGGATATGACCCCAGTTTACCGCAGGACGCGCGACATCAGGAATTGAATATGACTGTGAGTCAACAGCAAGTTCCAATGTGTAGTTCTGAAGCTCACACTCACCTGACTGATCACATACACCACACTGAAGCGGATGATTGACATCATATACTTCCATGATCGTTCTACGTTCAAGCTCGATGCTTTCTGTAGATGTTGTGATCTCCATTCCCTCTTTTGCTTTGGTATTACATGAATACACGTGCTTGCCGTCTACTTCAACTAAGCAGATACGACAGGTAAGCGAAGGTTTACAACGTGTTAGGTAACAGATAGCCGGAATAAAGATATCATTCGCACGGGCTGCATTGAGAATAAACTCACCCTCTGGCGCTTGGACCTCTTTTCCGTCGATTGTTATAGTCACTAAATTACTCATAATTAACTTCTTACTTTTGAGATTTTTACTGCTTGATATCGGTATAAACTCGACACTGCCTCTAAGCCTAAATCAAAACTAGGATTTAGAGCGACTGTGCCCTTAAGTTCATGATCAATCCTGAATGTACGTGTCTGTTTTGTCTTACCAAAACTGAACTCTACACTCTCTCCATCTGTGAGTTGCGCAGCGATAGCAAACTGCTCTGATCCCAACAGACAAGCCTCATCATCCAATTGATGTGCTTTATTCGTATTTGGAGTAAACTGCAAGACCGGATTACAGTTGTACAGCACCGATCCGTTAAACTCGGGTAGTGTGTCAACAGCGCTCAGGACACCGTCGATAGCGACAGTCTTGTTTTCCAGTTCATATCCGCGTGTATCTTTGACTTCATTTGCATAACGTGCTTCAAGTGCATCAAACTCCATACCGCTGAAACCGGCTTCTTTAGGAAGTCTTGCAGTATAGTCGATAGTATTCTCTGCTTTAAGACCCAGAGCATTACTCAGATCGTTCAGAACATAACCGTTGTAGCCCAATGCGACATTGGTCGGCACGACACGCTTGTCGATATTCGTAAATGTACCTTCTTGCTGATTTAACGAAGGCATATCAAGCTGCCCGTCACCATAAGATGAAAGGATAAAGTCGCCTTTAGTGTTATAGCCGACTGCATAGGTATCATGCTTGTCATTGTCAAGATCACAGATAAGGCTGACACCCAATGTGTTCGTCGACGGTGACACTATCATCACTTTAAAGTCTGTATTGCGTTCGATAACACCAGCTATACGAGCGATGTTCTCAGCTTTATCATGAGCAATAAGGTCAGCTCCCAATATCAGCGTGCGCTTTTTCGTACGGGTGAAATGTTTACTCAACAATTTCATCTCGTCTGCACCGACATTCGACTCAGCTTCCAAATACCCCTCGTCAAGAGATTCAAAGAAAGAAGCCGTCTGAGCATCAAGCTCGCAGCCTGCAAGAAGTGTTTTGGCAAGAAGTGCCATAACGCCTTCTTCAGTACCCACCTCATATTTGACAAACTGTGTTGCTGTGTTCTTCATATATGTATCTTCAATTGGATGCATATAGGCAATTCTCGCCCCATTATGACGCGCAGCAGTTGTCATAGCGTAACGTACAGCCGGATTATCTGTCACGATACGTGAACCGATTATCACTATTCCGTCTGATTTCTTGATCGAATCAAGAGTCGCCGTGTATAAGGCATTACCCGATGTCGAACTATAGGCAGCGATAAACTTCTGAAAATTAAGCGCTTCTTGATTATAAAGTTTGACACCAAGTGACTTTTTCAAGCCCTGAAGTATCATTGCTTCTTCATTCGTGATCGTAGAAGTAAAACGGATTGCACCTGATTTGATCGCCTTTACAGCTTCATTGAAAGCTACTTCATCTTTTTCGAAGATACGGTTTTCAAAATCATAGGCGAAACGTCCTGCTCCACACAAAGTATTGACTTCAAAATCATTTGTCACACGATAGATCTTCTGCTGGTTCATCGTATCAATACTTTCGTGTTTGACCTCATATTCAAGGGCACAAGCTGCTGAACAGTGCGCACATGATGCAGGGATCTTTGAGAGTTCCCAGGCATTTGATGTGTACTGGAAATCATCTGAGATAAGTGCACCGACAGGACATACAGAGATACACTCGCCGCAATACGTACAGTCCAGTGTGTCGGAGTTCTTAGGAACGACCTTTGAGCTATATCCGCCAAAAAGAAGATCGATAGCATCATCACCGATGACCTCGTTACAGACGTGTGTACACTTTTCACATAAGATACAAAGGTTCGGATCATAATTGATCTTGCCCCAATGATCGATCTCTCTGTGCTGTTCTTTAGCCGTAAATAGCTGTTCAGAGACATCAAACTCAAGTGTCTTGTTTTGAAGGTCACAGGCACCTGATTTGTCACAAACACCACATTCAAGAGGATGGTTTACATCATACATTCTCATGATGTTTGTACGTTCAGTATGCAAAGACTCTGTATCAGTGATTACAGCAAGCCCTTCAGTAGCCGGAGCCTGACATGAAAGTACAAAACCGTCCACGCCTTCTGCTTCAACCGAACATAAACGACATGATGCACACGGCGTAGTCTTTTGCAGGTAACACATCGTCGGGATATAGATCCCGTTGCGGCGTGCTACATTTAAAATCGTCTCACCCTGTTCACAAGAGACATTTTGACCGTTAATCGTAAAATTTACCATCATGCCTCCTTATACCGCAGCCATAGCTATGTAATAACAACGCATACAGCGGTCTGCTTCAGCAATTGCCTGTTCCTGGGTAAATCCAAGATTAACCTCACGGTTATTGTCTTTTCTGTCATTTACTTCAAGTATCTCACTCTGTTGACGAGGAAGACCCGGAAGCCAGCCTGTGACTTTTTCGTTCTTGTCATAGACCTTCATCTTGCGAAGGTGGTCTTCCATGATCTCATCATCTGTAAGTGTTACCTCGCCCGTTAGGACATAACGGCTCATCACCGACGCAGCACGTTTTGCCTGACCGACAGCATTGACGATCGTCATCGGACCGTATTCACAGTCTCCCGATGCAAAGACACCCTTGCGTGATGTCATATAGTCTTTACCGTTTGTCTTGATCGTTGCCCAAGATGTCATCTCAAGCTCCCATTCCGGTGGAAGAAGGTCAAGATCTGCCGACTGAGAAACAGCCGGGATCAAAAAGTCAACTTCCATCTCAAAAGAAGCCCCTTCGATCTTTTCAAGATTCGGACGGCCTCCGTTTGGATCGGGTACAAGCTCATATCTGTCAACAATAAGTTTCTTGATGACATCGTTCTCATCAATGATCGTATCAATTGCAGAGTGGAAAATAAACTCAACACCTTCTTCAACCGCTTCATGATACTCTTCATAGGTAGTATTACGGATGATCGTCTTCTCATCACGGCGATAAAGCATAACGACTTTCTTAGCACCGGCACGGATCGAACAGCGTACAACGTCCATTGAGGTAAAACCACCACCGACACAGACAACAGTTTTACCAGTCAGATCGACTCTTTCGCCAATACCGTATTTCTCCCAAAGGTTGACCTGGTCAAGCATCTCGATCGCTCCCCAGTAACCTTCCATTTCAGGACGCTCATTATTACAGCGGATCGCTTTAGAGATACGTGTACCCGTCGCGACCATGACCGCGTCATAATCTTTTTCATACTGACGCATCATGTCAGCAGTCACCTTCGTGTTAGTAATAAAATTAACACCAAGATCAGCGACAGCTTCGATATCTTTATTATACTTATCGATCGGCATACGGTATTCCGGAACACCTACTGCGACTTCGCCGCCAAGGACAGGAAGTTCTTCGAAGACATCACAGTGAACACCTTCAAGTGCCAGATAATAAGCCGTAGTAAGGCCCGCAGGACCCGCACCGATAACCGCTACTTTCTTGCCTGTTGCAGGTTTTTTCTCTTCCGGATGGAAGAAACCAAAGCCATGATCTGTCTCATAATCCGCACCCAAACGCTTAAGGGCCATAATAGAGATTGGCTCGTCAAGGTTTGTACGTCGACATTCGTCTTCACATGGGTGAGGACAGACACGGCCACACGTATGCGCTAACGGCATAGTCTGGCGCGTAGCTTTTAAAGAGTCATCAAAGCGTAGGTCACGTACACCCTCAATATATCCAGGAATGTCAACATGAGCAGGACATGCGTCTGTACATGGTGCTGTGATCTTTGCGATATAGCTTATGTCTTTCATATGATAATGCGGTGAAGCTTTTTGATTATCGATCAGATCCATAAAATCTGCTTCAAAATGCTCCATCAAATCCAGAAGTGGTGTTGGCACTGTCTTACCGATCTCACATTTAGAAGTCGTCTGCATAGTTCGAGACACCTCTTTTAAGTGATCCATATCGGCAACGGTACCTTCTCCACGAGCGATTTTGTCCATCAAGTCATACAAAATACGTCCACCCCAGCGTCCCGGTGCACAACGGCCACAAGCTTCAGAATAGACTTGGTACTGCGCTGCATACTCGGTAGCCAGACGAACAACATCGATATCACCCTTAAAAAGAGCAACACCGTCCCAGCCTATGAAAGCTTTCGCATCACGTGCTGAATCATACTGTTCGGGCAGATTATAAGCTGACTCTTCCCACTGATCTTCAGGTTTATCAATATTGTTGATCGTCTCCCCGCGCCATGTGGAAAAATAAACTTTACTCATAATTTACTCGCTTATTTCTTAACAACGATTGTCCAGTCGACTTCGTTGAATTTTAGTGAGTTCAAAAGCTCACAGCCGCATTCTTTCATCATGTCGGCACTACGTTGAATACCGGAGAAATCACCGATCTCAAACAAGAAGATAATAACTTCACCCGCAGTGATCTCGTTTGTAACGATCTCTTTCATACGGCCGTCGAAGTTCTCTTTTAAGTGTCTTAAGTCATAACGTTTCATTATCTATCCACCTCACCAAATACTATGTTTGTTGTACCAATGATAGATACGACGTCCGGGATCATAGAACCCGGAAGCAAGTCAGTTAAAATACCTGTATGCCAGAAAGAAGGTGCACGCATTTTAAGACGGTATGGGTATGGGCCACCCTGAGAGTTTATATAGAAACCAAGCTCACCTTTTGGCGATTCAGTCGGAATATAGACTTCACCTACCGGAGGACGCATACCCTGAGTAACAAGTACAAAGTGCTGCATCAACGAGTAGTTCTGCGTCATAATGTCGATCTTAGGTGCAGAGATGTACTGAGGCGCATGTGCCATAAGTTCTGTCTCATTGTTTTCAACAGTCTTCTTGTACATGTCCATTGTCTGATAAAGGATCTTAGCAGACTCACGCATCTCAGCCATATAAAGCTTATAACGCGCGTAGTTATCGCCTTTGTCAGAGACAGGGACATTGAAATCTACTTCGTCATAAAGCTCATACGGCTCTTCTTTACGGATATCCCAATTCACGCCTGAAGCTCTAAGCATTACACCTGAACAGCCCCAAGAGTTTGCCATCTCAGTCGAGATAACACCGACATTCTCCATACGCATCTTCCAGATACGGTTAGTATCAAGAAGGTCTTCGTAATCTTTAATGTCTTGAGGAAACTTGTCCAGGAACGCTTTAAGATCTGGGATAAAGTTATCCGGGATATCCAAAGGAACACCGCCAATACGGATTGAAGAGTGCGTCAAACGCGCCCCACAATAATCTTCGATGATATCCATAAGATATTCGCGCTCACGGAAAGCGTACAAGAAAACCGTCATCGCCCCGATATCAAGCGCTGTTGTCGCCAACCAGAAAAGGTGAGACATCAAACGGTTGATCTCAAGAAGCATCATACGGATGACTTTAGCACGACGAGGCACTTCAAGTCCGATCAGCTTTTCAACTGCAAGTGCAAAACCGTAGTTGTTTGAGCTTGAAGCGATATAGTCCATACGGTCAGTCGTCGGCAAGAACTCATTGTAGATCATGTTCTCAGCCATCTTTTCCATACCACGGTGTAGATAACCGATATCCGGATGTGCTTTAGTGATCTGCTCTTGCTGTAGGTGAAGGATCAGACGTAACTGTCCATGCGCAGACGGGTGCTGAGGACCGAAGTTGATAACCATCTCGTTATCTTTGCGGTCAAAGCTGATATTTTCAAAAAATGGTCTTAATCTATTTGGCTGTTGCATGTCTGTCCTATCGCTTACGATCTGTAATGATTACAGCATCGTCTTCTTGGAATTTAGAAAGGGCGAAAACACCGCCTTCTTCTTGGTAACCCAGTGGTGTAACCGCCTGGTCTTCTTTGAACTCTTCACCGCGAGCTACCTCGTGGCCAAGACGCCCGAAACGCTCAGTGTCATAACGGTTGACAACGGCAGGATCACGGTTTTCAGGCCCAATGATATCACGTGCTTCTTTACCATAGATACGGTCGACTTCATACCATGAAGCAGCCTCATCACCCTGTAAAGGATAAGTCTTAAGAAGTGGATGCCCAACCCAGTCATCAGGCATAAGGATACGCTTGAAATAAGGGTGGTTATTGACTTTTACACCTAACATGTCGTACATCTCGCGCTCCGCCCAATCAGCTGAACGGTAAAGAGGGTTTAGAGATTCCACTGCCTGATCTTTGTCAATAAAACACTTGACACGGATGCGCTTGCGCTTGCTCATTGAAAGGAACTGATAGAAGACCTCAAACTGGTTTTTCTTTGCCAGCCAATCGATCGCTGAACACTCAGTCAATTGATTGTAAGCACACTCGTCTTTAAGGATCTCTGCTACATGATAGTTATCATCAGGGTTGATGACAACTACCATCTGATCGACTTGGATATAAGAGTCTAGTACTTCACATTTTGCTGCAATAGCTGCAAGGTCTGCTGCAAACACTTCATCAGAATCAACAGGAGACTTTGCTACCTGTGGTGCGATCCAGTAACGATCTGTGTAATATGATTTTTTCTGAACATCATCTTTTGGTACGTATTTTCTCATTACACTAACCTCTTTTGACGTTGAGACTTACCTGCTTTTTCCGCACGTATTTTTTTCTGAAGCATCATAACTGCATACTGAAGCGTCTCCGGACGTGGTGCACATCCCGGGAGATATAAGTCTACAGGGATAACACGGTCAACACCTTGTACTGTTGCATAGGTGTTAAACATACCGCCTGTGTTTGCACATGAACCCATAGAAATGACCCAACGAGGCTCCGGCATCTGATCATAAAGACGCTTGATGAACTCCGCATGCTTTTTTGTCAAAGTACCGGCAACGATCATAAGATCTGATTGACGTGGTGATGCACGGAAGATCGTTCCGAAACGGTCAAAGTCATAGCGTGATGCACCTGAGGCCATCATCTCAATACCACAACATGCAAGACCATACGTCATTGCCCATAGTGAGTTTGAACGTCCCCAGTTAATAATTTTATCGACAGAAGTCAACGCGACCGGAAGACCTCCGTCTTGTGTATAATTTACTTGATGCTGTGCCATTCAAGTGCTCCTTTTTTCCATGCATATACAAAACCAATTGTAAGCAATAAGATAAATAACATCATCTCAACAAATCCGAACCAGCCAAGCAATTTAAAATCAATCGCCCAAGGGAACATAAATACAACTTCTACATCAAAAAGCAAGAAAAGCAATGCAAAAAGATAAAACTGTGTCGAGATACGGTTAGGTTGTTTGGTAACTTCCGGACCACATTCATAGATTGAAAGTTTGATCTTTTCAGACGTCTTTGCCGCTAATTTATGACTGACCCAACGGGCTGCCACTGTCGTCGCGTAAAACGCTCCAAATGTAATTACAAAGAGTAAAAATACACCGAAATACGGGTGTGCAACATCTATATGTTCCATAAAAACCTTTCTTAAATCATGCAGCTAAGTCCCTATAAAAAGCCCTGATTAAGGGCCTTTTAACTTTTTCCCGCATAAATAGACATAATGGCGACATCATATCAAAATAAGGATTAAAGCGAATTTATAACTGCTGATGAAAAATAATCCATGTAACTTAAGGAAACAGATGGAGGAAGAGGTGAGCTTTTAAAAAAGCTCTAGTTATTCATAAAGCCCATTGATTTCTCAGAATCAAAGGTTCCAGACTTCTCTTTTTGGATCTCATTGATAAAGTCTTCAAGCCTGAAAACAGGCTCTTTTCGGGTTGCAACAGAATAAGCGGTATTTTTAACGATTAGATTTATCTGCCCTCCCGTAAGTGCATACTCGGCAAGTATTTTAGAATCAAAACCTTTTTCATAAGGTGCATTGATAGGTAACATTTTTGCCCAAAGAAACGTTCTTTGCTCTAAATTTGGCTTTTTGAACTCGATTTTATAGTTAAAACGGCGAGAAAAGGCAGGATCTATGTTTTCAAGAAGGTTGGTAGTTGCTACCAAAAGTCCTTCAAAGTTCTCAATCTGCTCTAAAAAGATGTTTTGCATCTGATTATGCATCTGATCTGTAGAAGAACCTATGCCCTGTGAACGTGCGCCCAGGAACTGATCTGCTTCATTTAGTAACAGAAGAGGCTCTGACTTTGTCTTTTGTGTCAATTCGTAATAGGTATCAAATATCTTTCTTACGTTCTTCTCACTCTCACCTACATACATCGAGAGAATTTTGGAACAGTCAAAGACAAGGACTTGACGCTTTAACGACTTTGCCAATGAATACGCAGTCATCGTCTTTCCCGTACCCGGGTGACCATAAAACATCACCCGGGCATCTATACCGGCTTTTTTCTCTTTAACACCCCACTCTTGTAAACGCTGCACGACCTCTTTATCCATCTGTCTCATAAGCGAATTTAGTGTCTCACTTGTCTTTGGATGCAATATAACATCCTCCAAAGAAGTAACCGGATCAACGAGTTCAAAGATGTCCTGTTCTTTAATAAGCATATCAAGCTTCAGTTTTCGAACTTTCTTCTTTTTTTGAGGATGGATGATCTCATGAAGCACTTCATCTGATATAAAAAAAGCACGTGATATCCCGCCAAATGGGTTGAGCATCTCTTCATAGTCAATTAACTCCTCTTCAATCAATCTCGCCCCGTCTTCCAACAAAGACCGGTTCTTGATACGCTCATATTCATCTAAGGAAATAAGGTCAATAAGATTGTTCATCTCTCTTAGATTATTGTCTCCCGCTGAATATTCTTCTTTCAACAGTGCCAAGAAGATGATTTGCTCTTTGTCTTCAAGTTTTTTCTGTTTGAAAAACTTTTCAAGCACCACTTCCTGTTTCGTGACATTCAAACGAGACTGAATACGTTTTTCAAGCTGCTCCAACTTTGACTTAACTCTATTAATACCCAAAGCATTTTCATGTACGTTATGACGTATAGTACTCATCTTTTGATAGGATTCGATTCTAAAAAACTGGTCTTGTAGATACTCCAAATGATCTTCATAAGGTTTGATCTCAGGCAATGCTTGTTCATTATTCCCCTCTTCCAAAAGCTTTAGAAATGAGACAGTCAACGAGACCGCACTGTTTAAGAGTTCAAGTTTTGACATGTCTCCTATTTTAAGCGGCTGAAATGACTGCTGCACGATCCATCCGAGTTCCAAAGCTGACTTGGTAGTATCAAGATAATCAAGGTAAACATAGTTCTCTTCACCGAAAATGTCTTGCAGCATCTCGGAGACGACAACATCCTCTACACCTCCAACATACTTCTTTGTCATATATTGAAGTATCTTGCCTTCATCAGCTGAACATTTAAGATGTTCATATATCTTTGCTTTTTCAACATTGTCAACGTCTATAAAATCTATTAAATATTTCAATTCTTCTCCAAATTGTTCATTAGTAAAGATTAACGGATTAAGACTTACAAGGGGCTTTATATAAAACACTTTGGCTCAAGCCTGAGCAACTAATTTAGTTATGTAAAACAATACAATAATTATTTTACATAAATAAATTCAAATAAGTTGATAGTATTGTTGATATTTAGACTATATTGAGAGAAAAGTAAGAGGGGATTGTTATTGTAAGAAAGTCCAGGCGGCGACCTACGTTTCCACACCTGAAAGGTGCAGTATTATCAGCGAAGAGGGGCTTAGCTTCTGGGTTCGGAATGGGACCAGGCGTTTCCCCCTCTCTATAACCACCTGAAC
>JBFEIF010000062.1:0-13419 GCA_041553795.1 Sulfurimonadaceae bacterium | reverse complement strand
ACATACTGAACAAAGACAAGGTCCAAGTCCTTCTGGATACCTTGAAAAAAGAGTTCGATGTCATTCTTCTTGACTCCCCTGCAGGGATAGAAGGCGGGTTTGAGCATGCGATAGCCTTTGCTGACCGCGCACTGATCATCTCGACTCCGGATGTCTCTTCGGTACGTGATGCAGACCGTGTAATCGGTATCATCGATGCCAAAAGCGAAAAAGCAAAAAATGGGGAAGAGGTGCTTAAGCATGTCATCATCAACCGTATCAAACCTGAACTGGTAGAACGCGGTGATATGCTGAACACAGATGATGTGCTTAACATCCTGGCCCTTCCGTTGATCGGTGTCGTGCCTGACTGTGAAAAGGTCATCAGTTCTACAAATCTGGGAGAACCTATCATCCGCGATCCCAAAGCACAATCGGGTGAAGCTTACCGACGTATCTCAAAAAGGATACTTGGCGAAGAGGTCGAATATCTTGACCTGAGTGTCAAAAAAGGCTTCTTTAAAAGGATGTTCAAATGAGTATCTTCACAGACCTTTTCGGTAAGAAAAACACTTCGGCCCATGTCGCAAGGGACCGTCTTAAACTCGTCCTTGCCCATGAACGCGCCTCCAATGCCTTGCCGTATATGGAAGAGATGAAAGCCGAGATAATGGAAGTGATCCGAAAGTATACACAGGTAAAAGATATACATATTTCCTCACAGAACAATCAGAACATCGATGTTCTTGAGATGGAAATTATCCTTAAATGACAAAAAAAGTTAAACCGAGAAGATCAAAGTCATCGTGGACGATAAAAATCCTCATTCTCTCTTTGGCAATTCTTTTTCTGGGTGTCGTAAGTATTGTCTCCTATAAAAAAGGGCACTCTGACGGTGAAAGGCTCGCTGCCTTAAAGCACCAGCAGGCTCAGGAAAAACAGCAAAAGCTTTTGGAAAAGATCAGCGATATCACGGCACCTAAAAACGACCTGGTCGGGAAGCTTCAGGATGTCCTGAAGAGTGAGCAGGACAAGCTACCGGTCGATCCGAAACATGAGTTCGATACAAACAGACTTGGCCATCCTCCGGTCGGACCCAAACGAGAACCTAAAAAGACAGTAATATTCTCAAAGTTCAAAAAACCGAAACTGGCTATTATCATGGACGATGTCTCATTTTTGCGCGATGTCGATGCGATAAAAAAGTTAAACTTTCCGATCACTATGTCTTTTTTACCGCCAAGTCTGACCCATCCTAACTCAGCACTCCTTGCCTCAAAAGAAAAAGTGTACATGGTGCATCTTCCTCTTGAAGCTATACATTTCTCATCCGAAGAGCCGATCACTCTGCATGTGAATGATACAAAAGAGACTATAGCCGAGCGTATCAAGGAAGTCAAGGCGCTTTTCCCCAGAGTCTACTACATCAACAACCATACGGGAAGCCGTTTTACTTCAGACAAGACAGCAGTCGGAAATCTAATCTCAGCATTGGACGATGAAGGCATAGGCTTTTTGGACAGCCGCACAACGGCTAAGACTAAGGTCCCTGAGATAATGGCTTCCTTAGGCAAGCCCTATATCGCGAGAGACCTTTTCCTAGATCATGAAGCTGATGTCGGCTACATAGAAGGGCAGATCAAAAAAGCGATCGAAAAAGCGAAAAAACATGGTTCGGCTATTGCGATAGGCCATCCACGTAAAGAGACGCTTGAAGCCTTGCAAAACTCCAAAAAACTCCTGCAAAGCGTAGATCTGGTATACGTAAACAAGGTGATCTGATGAAGGGTTCAGAAGTCCTGCCATCCTTGCCTTCTGAGTTCCTTTCCCTTAAAGATAGACCTACTGAGATCTTTTACAGAGGCGATCTCACGCTTCTTACTCTTGTAAAAGTATCCATTGTCGGTTCGCGCAAGGCTTATCCCTATTCCCGTTCTATCGTCCACTCTCTTGCTTCTGAACTTTCAAAAAGAAATATCTGTGTCGTCAGCGGGGGTGCAATGGGGATCGATGCCATCGCACACGAAGGTGCCTTTCCCAAGACAATCGCCATTTTGGCTAATGGTCTAGATATCGTCTATCCAAAGGTCAATAAAAAACTATTGGAAAAGATCTCTGAAAAGAGTCTTCTTTTAAGCGAATACGCTGATGGAGTAGAAGCGCGCTCTTATAGTTTTGTACACAGAAACCGTCTCGTTGTCGCTCTTGGCGATGTCCTTGTTGTCGCTCAAGCCGATAAGGACAGCGGAAGTATGCGAAGCGTTGAGTATGCATTGCAGACGGGAAAGAAGATCTATGTACTGCCTCACCGCATGGGCGAGAGTGAAGGGACGATGGAACTCTTAAAAGAGGGAAAGGCAGAGCTTATCACTGATATTCAGGCCTTTGCAGATCTCTTCGCACCGAGAGTACAAAGCGAGGACCTGTTTCTTGAGTTCTGCTCAGTCGGACCTAGCTATGAAGAGGCATTGGCATTTGATGCACAAAAAGTATTTGAATATGAACTGCTGGGGAAGATCAAGGTCGTGGAGGGACGCATACGTCTTCTGTGAAGAACAGGGCGGTTTTAGAAGATATCAGGAGCTTGCGTGCATATTGGCAGTAAACTGCTCAGTTATCTCATAGGCTTCTGCCACGGCATTGGAAAACTCTTCTTGTGTTATAGGCAGCATATTAACGAAGGCATCCACACTTTCGGTATCAAATAGCTCTATAGAACAGACAAGCTGATAGATGGTGCCGAAGTCGCCCGTGTGCTGGATAAGGGTCTGTGCGATCTCAGGATCGACATTCAACTCCTTCAGGATATCTTCAATCGGCGACTGGAAAAGAGCCTCGACAAGGGACAAGAGACCGATAAAAGCGGCTTTTTCCAAAAGCACATTGTTACAGCTGTCTTTGTAGACAGCCTTTGTCAAGGTCTGCATCATATTTGAGCGTGTCTGCGCAAGATGCAAGAGCGGATTATCCAGACCCTTTGGACCTTTTGGCGGATTTGCATAGGAGATAAGCAGGAGCCATGATTTAAGCTGGTTCGGACCTAAGAGCATGATGGCCTGACGAATAGACTTGATGGAAGACCTGAAGCTAAAAGCGGCCGAGTTTATAAAGCGCAGAAGCTGCAGGGTCAAGGCGACATTCTGCTCAAATGTATGACAGATATCATTTATGTCGCTTTCTGTCTGTAGCTTATGGATAAGATTGAGAATAAGGACATGTTCAGGATCGAGTCGTTTGTTTTCGATAATGTCAGGACGTGCAAAAAAGAATCCCTGGAAAAGATCACAGCCAAAGGCCTTATATTTGTCAAACTGCTCCTGTGTCTCTACTTTTTCGGCTACTATTTTCAGGCCAAACTGTTTGAAAAGCGTAAGAAAACGGGGAAGCTTTTCCTCATCAAGTACCGTTATATCAAGTTTTAGGATGTCAATATGTTTAAACAGCGATTGAAAGTTCAAAATATACTCTTTGGAACAGTCCGCATCGTCCAGGGCGAATTTGTAGCCATGTCCTTTGAGCTCTATTATTCGCGCAAGGACTTCGTCTGTGATGATGACTGTCTCCAGTATCTCTAAGACAAACTTTTCTTTGGGTATGGAAAAGATCATGTCGTCCATCAAAAATGCCGCATCGACATTGATAAAAGCCAAAGCCTTTCCCAATATGTTTTTCAGACCGACAAGATTGAGCGAATTGACAAGGACCTCGGCTGTAGCGGCACGACCGTCTTTCAAAGGTGTATAGCCGTGTTCAAGTGAGCTGCGGTATAAAAGTTCATAGGCATAGGTCTGACCATTGATATCGAGTATTGGCTGACGTGCGAAATAGAGACTCTTGGACATTGCAACACTTTCCTCTAAAATATGATCAATGTTAACGCGTTGTAGCTTAATTTAGATTGTATTATAAAATTAACATTGCATCGCCATAAGAAAAAAAGCGGTATCTTTCTTTAATGGCTTGGGCATAGATACGCTGGGTCTCATCAAGCCCTACAAAGGAGGCAACAAGCATCAGAAGAGTTGATTTTGGGAGATGAAAATTGGTAAGGAGGTGGTTGATCCGCATTGGCGGATTGCCAGGGTGTAAAAAAAGATTGGCTTCTCCCTCATCCTTATGTGTACGCACATAATACTCGACGGTGCGCGTAACAGTCGTACCGATAGCCAGAAGCGCTTTGTCAGACTCTATCAGTTCAATGGCCGGTGCAGGTATGTGATAATACTCTGAGTGCATAGGATGATCTGTGATCGTTTCAGCTTCGACGGGTTTGAAAGTACCGGCCCCTACATGGAGTGTCAAAAACTCCAGCGGATGGGACTGTCTCAGCTGATCAAAGAGTTCAGGCGTAAAATGCAAAGAAGCAGTCGGAGCAGCGACAGCACCGGCGTTCTGTGAGAATACCGTTTGGTACTCATGTTCATCGCTTTGATTGTCTTCACGCTGCATATAAGGCGGCAAAGGAATATGGCCTATCCTGTCCAAGACAAGGATTAGCTCTTCAAAGATAATGCTCTCTCCTTTTTGGAAGAAACGGGCGATACGCGAACCGTCTTCTATACATTCAAGTACCTCGGCAACAAGCTCCTCGTCAAAATAGAGCCTTGTGCCTTCTTTGACTTTTCCGCGTATCAGACAGGAGATGCGTTGTGAGTCAAGAGGTTTGTTGATAAGCAATTCGACCTTGCCCCCGGAGCTTTTTTTTCCGAAGATACGTGCTTTGATGACCTTTGTGTCATTACATAAGACAGCACACTCTTTTGGCAAAAAATCGTTTATCCTGGAAAAGACCGTATGGGTGATGCTCTTGTCGTGGCGGTTGTAGACGAGAAGCTTGCACGCGTCCCTCGGACTGAGTGGCTCAGTCGCTATCAGCTCTGAAGGAAGGACATAATCATAACTCTGTGTACGTAAGGACATTAGGCGTTTTCTGCGGCTTCTTCTGCATCATCTTCCTCTTCCAAAGGAGGAGCAGGGTTTACCAATCTGACGATAAGGATAGAAAAACCGTAAAGGATGATCAGCGGACCAGCCATCAAGAGCTGTGTCAATACATCCGGAGGCGTAAGCAATGCCGCGACAATGAAGATGATGACGACAGCGAACTTGAAAAAGTTACGCATCATCCTGTCATCGATCAGGCCAAGAAGGGCCAGGAAGTATGAAAAGACCGGAAGTTCGAAGGCAAGTCCGAAACCAAACATGATCTTCGTAAAGAATCCGACATAATCTTCGATCGTGATAAGCGCCGCATAGTTGCTGGTATATCCGAAGGTGATGAGAAACTCAAATCCATAGGGTACAACGATGTAGTAGGCGAACATGACACCTACGGTAAACATCGTCGTCCCGCCTATGATAAAGGGAAGCAAGGTCTTTTTCTCATTGGCGTACAGACCGGGTGCTACAAAAAGCCAGATTTGCCATAGCAGTATCGGGATCGAGAAGAATAAAGCGGCAAAGAAAGAGACTTTGATGGCAACAAAAAATGTCCCGCCGACTTGAGATGTGACAAGCTGATTTCCTACGGCATGGCTGCCGTCAGCATTGACGACGGAAGCAAGGACATCACGAAGGGGCTGATCCATCCAATGCATGATGAACTCATGGAAGTAAAAACAGACAAAGAACATAAGAAAGAGCGTACCGACGATGATCATAAGACGCTTTCTCAGTTCTATCAGATGGGGTCGCAAATCGTCAAACATCAGGCCTTGTCCTCTTCTTCTTTATTTTTTTCGGGCTTTTTCTTCTCAAAAGTTATCTTCTCTTTTTCAGTTGATGCTGCCTTGTTTACCGGCGTGTCTGTGTTCTTAAGAGGTTCGTCCTTGGCCGCGATATCATGCACAAAGTCAAAATCATCATCGAGATTGGCCATCGAAGTGACACGGTCAAGCTCGTTACCCGCGGAGATAAGGTCGTTTTTATATGAAAGCGCCTCTTTTTTAAGTTCGGAGATATGCATCTCCTGTTCAATCGACTCTTTAGCATTCGCAACGGTCGTCTTCATCGATCTGAAAAACTTTGCGATGTTGACCATTGTCTCCGGAAGTTTATCCGGACCGAGAAAGATGATGGCGATGATAGCGATGACCATGATCTCCATGAAGCCCATACCAAACATAGTGTCTTCCTAAATGTATAAAATATTTTCTGCTCAAATGCCGTTATGCCGACTGCTTCGATACGCGCGTCTATAGAAACAGTTACAGGGATGCCGGACATTTCGTTTTCTGAGGAAACCTTGCTGGCCAAGGCTCCCCCGTTTTGTTTTGAGATTTTAGCCAAAAGCAGATTAAAAGTTCTTGACTGCAGCTCCCTCTTAATGGAAGAGGAATGCTCTTTGCTATGTCTGTGATGTATATCGCGAATATGTCAGGTTTAATCGATCCGGCATTGGATGATATTATCCTAAATACGCAGGGAGAGAAGTCATGGTTTCTCAGGTTAAAGTCGGTATTTTTGTCTTTGCTGTTGCTATTTCGGTCGCATCTGCATTGACGGTCTTGAGCAAGTTGGCCTAAGTCTGTATAAAAAGGGCGATCTCATCGCTGAGTAAAAAATCAGGATTATAGATCTTGTCTTTTATGCGGGTCACTCTATTTTCGCTAAGAAGAAGTTCAACCTGTTTTTTCTCGGAGGATGTGAGCGCTTCAATCTCTACTCCGACACACGAACGCAAGCCTAAAAATATTTTCTCGGTCCTCAAATCTTCTTCGTTTAATTCTTCGATACTGATGTCCAAGGGGTCTTTGATATAGGCTTCGATGTCCGTCGTCGGGTAAAAACGTCTGTTTCCCATCATCCCTACTGCGCCTGAACCGACACCCATATAGTCTTGCAGCTGCCAGTATCCTATGTTATGACGGCATCGGTATTTCCCAAAATTGGATATCTCATATTGTTCAAACCCTCTGGCTTTGATACTGTCCATAAAAAAGATAGACAGGTCAAGTGTCTCTTTGGCGACTTCGGGATGCGATGCAAAAAGGGTGTTCTCTTCTATGGTCAGGGCATAGGCGGAGATATGGTCGATGGGCAGAGAGAAAGCTGTTTCGATATCTTGGGTAAGGATAGCTTTGGTGTCCATCTTTGTCGCATAGATAAGGTCAAGAGAGATGTGTTCAAAACCGATCTCTTTTGCTGAGCGGACAGCTTTGATGGCCTGTTCCGAACTGTGCTCGCGGCCGAGAAACTTGAGTTTGGTATCGTTAAAACTCTGTACTCCAAAACTGACACGGGTGCAGCCGAGTTCCTTCATCCCTTTAAGCCAGGATGTGGAGGCGGAATTTGGATTGGCTTCAGTCGTGATCTCAGCCCCCTCTTTGAGGAAGGGCTGTAGAAGAGAAAAAGCTTTTTTATAGAGTTTAGGCTCTACGGTAGAGGGTGTCCCTCCGCCTATAAAGACGGATGTGATCGATCTTTCTTGGGCATTGAAACGCTTGAGCTCATACTCGAGTTGAAGGTAGAGCGCATCCATATAGGCCTGTATCTGATCGAACTTGTCGACATAGGAGTTGAAGCTGCAGTAGTGGCACTTACTGTCACAAAAAGGAATATGGATGTAAAGTAAGATAAGTCTTCCTTTTTTCAATTGCTATTAATACGTATTTTAGTAGAATTCTATCACAAATTTACCCTATGCATTAAGAGGGACTACAAACGGAAATAAATGGAAAAGATATATAGACCAAATGTTGCTGTTGTCGTACTCAGTGCGGAATATCCTCGTAAAAAGGATGTTTTTATCGCAGAGCGTAGTGACCTTAATGATATTTGGCAGTTTCCCCAGGGTGGAATTGATGATGGCGAGAGCGCAGAAGAAGCACTCTTTAGGGAACTTGAAGAAGAGATAGGGACCTGTGATGTGACGATCATCGCAGAATATCCGGAATGGATATCGTATGACTTTCCTTCACATATCGCTAAAAAGATGGCGCCTTTTGCAGGACAGACACAGCGTTATTACCTTGTGCAGCTAAATGAAGGGGCAAGGATCAATATTGATACGGATGTTCCTGAGTTTTCAGATCATAAATTTGTCGATTTTTCGGATCTTTCTAAATATATAGCGCATTTCAAACGTCCTGTGTATGAGAAAGTCTTAGCTTATTTTAAAGAAGAAGGGTATTTTTAAAATGCTTATAGTGCAAAAATTTGGTGGAACCAGTGTCGGTGACCTGGATCGTATACAAAATGTGGCAAACCGTGTCGCGAAGACGATAAAAGATGGACATCAGGTCGTTGTCGTTGTTTCTGCGATGAGCGGAGAGACCAATAAGCTTTTAGGCTATGCTGAACATTTCAGTGCTATGCCTTCGGCAGCTGAAGTGGATATGCTGTTGAGTTCGGGAGAACGTGTTACCGCTTCACTGCTGTCTATCGCATTGAACGAGATGGGTCATAAGGCCGTTGCTATGACAGGCCGTCAGGCAGGGATCGTAACGACTTCAAGACATACTAAAGCAAGAATTGAGAACATTGATCCTGCCAATATGCAAAATGCGATCAGCGAAGGCAAGGTCGTCGTGGTCGCAGGTTTTCAGGGGATCACGGAAGATGGTCTTGTGACGACACTCGGCCGTGGAGGTTCTGACCTTTCTGCGGTAGCGATCGCAGGTGCACTAAATGCAGATCTGTGCGAGATTTATACGGATGTGGACGGTATCTACACGACGGATCCGCGCATTGAACCTAAAGCGAAGAAGATCGACAAGATCTCATACGAAGAGATGCTTGAACTGGCTTCTTTAGGCGCAAAGGTACTTCAGAACCGTTCGGTAGAGATGGCAAAAAAACTTAATGTAAATCTAGTAACACGTTCAAGCTTCTCAGATGCAGAAGGAACATTAATCACGAAGGAAGAAAATATCATGGAACAACCATTAGTCAGTGGTGTAGCATTAGACAGAAATCAGGCACGCGTTAGTCTTATCGGTGTAGTAGACCGCCCGGGTATTGCAGCAGATATCTTTAATACCCTGGCAGATGAAGAGATCAATATCGATGTCATCTTGCAGACAGTCGCACATGACGGTACGACAAACATCGACTTTACTGTCCCGACAAATGAGATAGAGATCGCTAAGAGTATCGTCAAAGGTTTTGTGAACAAGGGTGAGATCAAGAGTACGGACTTTAATGACTCTATTTCAAAAGTCTCTATCGTCGGTGTCGGTATGAAATCCCATTCTGGTGTAGCAGCAAAGGCTTTTTCTGCTATGGCAGCGGAGAACATCAATATCCGTATGATCTCGACATCAGAGATAAAAGTCTCTATGGTCATCGAAGAGAAATACAGTGAACTTGCTGTACGCGCGCTTCACAACGCTTTTGAACTTGACAAGTAAGAACATCTAATTGCAGCAGCTATTAAAATGGACACTTGAGACTATCCGCTCCGATGAAGCGATGATGAGCTGGTTGGAAGAGCAGCGTTTTGAGTGGACAGCCGCCGCATCCCAGGCGGTCAGGCAGATCGTCGAAGGCAGGACAGTCATCCTGGTGACAGACCATGACAGAAAATGGTTTTCCCATTACATAACGACAAGTCTAAACAATCCTGCTTTGGACAGACCGATCATGCCGATCATATGTCTGGATCAGGTCTATCCCTATTATGATGATATCAGCGGCGGAGAGAAGATCGATATGCTGACGGATATGCTTTCCTTGTCCTATGGCGAAGAGTATTTCTTTTGGTATATAGGAAAGGGCGACAGCCGCCGTGCGGATATCGCAAAACGCGAAGACAGTAGTTTTCTGTGGATCATGGATGAGGACTTTCAGAATGCCTTTCCTCTGCGTTCCTATGACAAACTCCTGGACATCAAACTTCTTCATCTTTACCGTATCTTTGACAAGACGCTTAATGCCGTACTCTTTGGTGAAGTGGACATCGTAGAATAAGATGAGTGAACAGACATCTTCGCATATCATCATCACCGATCAGGTCGAAGAAGAGGTGCAGAAGATAAGACAGAGGCTGCATCCCGCCAGAGTCGTCCCTTTTTTTAAAGAGGACTTTCTGATCGATGATGCACGTGCCGCCATCCGCGAAGCCTACATCGCCGAAGCCGAAGTAAAGACCATCATCCTTGCAGGGAAGACCTTTAACGAAGCCTCTCAAAACGCACTGCTGAAAGTACTTGAAGAACCTCCCCGGAACATAGCCTTTGTCATCATTGCAGAGTCAAAGTCCTCTTTGCTTCCTACGGTGCGTTCACGGCTTCCTCTAAGTTCTATTGCCCACAAAAAAGAACCCCTTGTATTGGAACTGTCATTAAAGAAGCTGGAGCTTGCATCTTTGTTCGACTTTATCAAAGAGCATGAGCGTACGCCAAAGCATGAGGCCAAAGAACTGATCGAAGCCCTGTACTACAAGGCTATCGAAGAGAAGATCATGCTGAACAGTGCCCAGCTGGAGAGTTTTGATATGGCGTATAGACTGATCGGACTGAACGCCCGTCTTGCAAGTGTGCTTAGCATGCTTTTGATGAAGTTCTTGAGGAAGTAGTATGCATATTCGCAAGCTTTCCAATGAGATCGATGTAAAAGCGTGGATAAAAAGACTTGATGTCGAAGGGGGCGGACGAAAGATACTCGAGGACAAGATGTCACTTGAGCTGTTCTATATTCAGGGCTTGCATGTGGGCGCTGCCAATATATTAAAACAGGATGCACTCTCTATAGGTGCCGATCTGGCAGTACCAAAAAGTACGATATTGTGTGAACAGCCCTATGTAGACTGTATTCTGATGGGAACACGCAAGCATATCAAACTGCTTTCACGCAAAGAACTTGCCCAGCCTTTCGGTCTTAAGAAACTGGCCAAAGAACTGCAGCATTTCTTACACAGCACCGCTAGAGACAGATTCCAGATCATGGGCGTCATAAACGCCAATGATGACAGTTTTTATGAAATGAGCCGTTTCCAGGAAAAAGATGCCGTCTCAAAAATAGAGATGATGATAGAAGAGGGTGCAGATATTATCGATATCGGAGCGGTCTCGTCTCGGCCCGGATCACTGCCGGTGAGCGAGACAGAGGAACTTGAACGTCTCCGCCCTGTCTTGGACCTTATCTATGCACAAAAATTGTATGAAAAAGTCTTGCTGAGTCTGGACTCTTATGCGCCTGCTGCTGTCTCATATGCCTTGGAAAGAGGATTCCATATCATCAATGATATAACCGGACTTTCGGATGACGGGGTATGCAGGCTGGTCGGAGAGTATGATGCAAAGGCAGTTGTCATGCATATGAAGGGTACACCGCAGACCATGCAGGATTCTCCTTCGTACAGTAATCTGTTTGAGGAGATGGAGCTTTTCTTTTCGGAACGTATTGAAAAAGCAGAAAAGTTCAATATCAAAGAGATCATTCTTGATGTCGGCATAGGTTTTGGCAAGACTCTCGAAGACAATCTCTCATTGATCCATCATCTGGAGCACTTTAGCAAGTTTAAAAAAGAGATCCTGATCGGCGCTAGCCGAAAGTCTATGATCGATGCGATATCATCTTCATCAGCTGAGCAGAGGCTTCCCGGAACCCTGGCGATTCACCTTAAAGCCTATGATAATGGGGCTTCTATTATCAGGACACATGACGTAAAAGAGCATGTACAGGCTTTCAAAGTCCATCAGGCTATATTAGACACGCTATAACCCTTCTACCTTTTTAGACACTCATAAGAAGTTACTCTCTGCTAGGGTATGTATCTAGGGTTCAATCAATTAAAATATTAAGAAGAAATACCGATACTGTCCTAAGAGACTATTGAGAAGATCGCACTATCAATAGACAACAAACTTAGTAGAAAGGATCTTTATGATTGAGCCGACACATACATCAAAAGCCCTTCAGTCAATAAAGAGTGAACATGCCAACAGATCAAAAGAGCTGAAGGAGATAGAAGAGACTTATAAAGAGACAAGATCCGTCCAATACGCCAAGATAATATCTGAGATACAGTCAATAGTGCAGAGCAAGACCTCAGATAATACGCTTGAGATCGATTATGAATCATTTCAGGATTTCCTCTCTTCTATAGAGTATGAAGGAAAACCGATCGCGTCTCTGTCCAAGGATGAGGCTGCGGAACTTGTCAGCGAAGATGGCTTCTTCGGTGTCAGAGAAACTTCTGATCGCATCAGCCAGTATGTGATATCAGGTGCCAAAGGCGATGAGATGCTCCTCAGAGAAGGCAGAAAAGGGATACTTCAGGGCCTTGCAGATGCAGAAGAGGCCTGGGGAGGAAGGCTTCCTGATATTGCTTATGAGACAATGGACAAGGCGGTGGCTTTAATCGATAAAGCTTTGGCAGACGGAGGGTTCTCAGTTTTGGATGTGACCTACGTCTAGAAAAGTAGGGGAGGCATTGCCTCTAAGGAGTGGCACTTAGAAGCAGTGTGTATCAGGAGGAACGAATCGGTCAGACCATGATGGCTTTGATGATATTAAAGACAATAGCTGCGATAACAGCTGCAGCAGGAACCGTAATGATCCAGGCTGCAACGATCTTCATGATGGCATTACGCTGTACATATTTTGCTTTTTTTGCACGTTTAAGATGTTTCTTCTCGCTTTGGATCTTTTTATCTTCTTCTTCAATCAGAAGTTTAAGCTCTTCGATACGCTCAAGCTCTTCAGCACTCTTTTGCTCAAGCGCTTTGAGTTCTTTTAACTCGTTTTTGAATGACTTTTTTATCTTCTTATCTTCATTCAGCTGTGCTTCTTCTGCTTCGATGGCTTCTTGTGCTGTTGTGTCAGAAAGGTATTCACGTAAAAAACCGACACCAAAGATACCGCCGATCGCAATATGTGTCGAGCTGACAGGAAGACCAAGCTGTGAAGCGATGATAACGGTGATAGCTGCGGCCATGGCTACGGAATAGGCACGGATCTGGTTAAGCTGAGTGATCTCGCTTCCTACAGTCTTAATAAGTTTTGGACCATACAAAGCAAGACCGAGAGAGATACCGGCCGCACCGATCAGCATGACCCACAGAGGAATGGCAGCTTTGGATGCAATGGCCGAACTCTTGACAGCATCAGCGACTGCGGCCAAGGGACCGACGGCATTGGCAACGTCATTGGCCCCATGTGCAAATGAGAGCAGGGCTGCTGCAAAGATGAGTGGGATAGTGAAGAGTGAATTGGCATCTTTGACAGTGTTTTCCATAGAATGGGAGGCTTTGATAATACGCGGTCTAACGATAACATACACGATGATAGCAGTTACAAGACCGATGCTTAAAGCAGTCATCAATGAGGGCTTCTTGGTGACTTCAAAGGCGAATGGCAATATGGAATTAGCGGTCTCAATGATACTTGGCCAGATCTTTTTCAGACCTTTGAGTGTTAGGTAGGTCGCAAAGGCAAAGGCCATGATCGCAACATAGAAGGGGACCATCTTGCGCATGGCAGTGAGACGGTCTTCTT
>JBFEIF010000061.1:0-13438 GCA_041553795.1 Sulfurimonadaceae bacterium | reverse complement strand
GATAATAGATGATTTTAGATGATATTATAAAAAAGACAAAAGAAGATCTGGAGATCAGAGAAAAAGAGTTTACGCTTGACTGGTTAGGACGTTCACTGGCATTCAATGCACGACAGCCAAGACCTATCCATGAGTATCTGAAGTCAACGGATGACGAACCTTACCGTATCATTGCCGAGGTCAAAAAAGCCAGTCCTTCCAAAGGTATTATACGTGAAGACTTCGATCCGCTCGCTATAGCACAGGCTTACGAAAGAGGCGGTGCCAATGCCATCTCCGTATTGACGGAACCGCATTTCTTTAAAGGAAGTCTTGACTATTTGGCTGAGATCCGCCGTTATGTTGGCGTGCCTCTTTTACGCAAGGACTTTATCGTCTCTAAGTATCAGATACTTGAAGCCCTGGTCTACGGTGCCGACTTCATCCTTCTGATCGCCAAAGCGCTTTCACGTTCTGAGCTAAAAGAACTTTTGAACTATTCACGCCATCTTGGTATGGAACCGCTTGTTGAGATCCATGATAAAGCAGACCTGACAAAGGCCATCTTTGCAGGCGCGGACATTATCGGTATCAACCACCGCAATCTCGAGACTTTCGAGATGGATATGGAACTGTGCCACAAGCTTATACCGCTTATCCCTAACGGTAAGATCATCGTAGCCGAATCGGGTATTTATGAGCACGGTCAGCTGGAAGACCTGCACAAAGCAGGTGTTGATGCTTTCTTGGTCGGTGAGTCGTTTATGCGTCAGGATGACGTTGAGGGCGCGATTCGCAAGTTGAAGACTGGAGAGTAAGGTCTGTAGTGAGTAAATAGTTTCGCCATAGAGGAAACTATTGCGCTCCTCGTGCTTTTTAAACTACAAATTCTTTTTTAAATTCACTTCTTGCATCTTCTATAAGCAAACCCCACCCACCATATGAAAGTAATTTAGGTTTTATGAACTTTCTAGGTGTTATATCAATATTCCCAATCTTAATAATTTGAGTTTCATATTTTTTAAATTCTTGCATTAGATACTCAGTCATAACAACCTTACCTTTATTATAATCATACAATGTATGTATTAAATATGGTGTATTATGAAATAAATCTAATGTTGGAAATTCTTTTCTATAACATTGAAGTAATACAATAGTATTATGGCCGTATTCAATATTAGAATTATCTTCATCGAGAACCAATGCGCAAGCGTAAAAATCATTTAGTTTTATTGCCAAGCAATCTCCTTTTTTAAAGATGGCTTTTCTGGCAACTAGTTTTGGTATTTTTTTAGGTTTTTCTTTTGGTATTGAGATTTTGTTAAAAAATTTCTCGAGTGCTTTCATTCTCTTTAAGTATTCTTTGTCACCTTCTTCTTTCCATAAGTCTTGGCCTATTCCATTTAGGCATATTTCTTTAACTTTTGTTTTTATCTCATTATTTTCAAATCCGTACTGCCATTGCCTTTCGGCTAAAGCTAACCATACATTACCTGCATCATCTTTATCATCTAAAATATCTTTGTTTTCTGTAAGAATTTCTTTTGTAGCTGTCTCAAAGTCTTTTTTATATTTTAATTTTGTTTCGAATTCATCTCTAATGTCTTCAGATGTATCATTTGACATAGGTGAATATCCCCATGAACCCATATTGATTTCCTTTGTAGATTAACTCTGCTAATATCCGACATAGTATATGACTATTGCTGTGATAGACATATTATCTAACATAAAAAGTGTATAGATATTTCATGGAAAGATAGTTTTATGAAGAAAATTATAGTTTTTACAAAAAATTTTATTTATAGAATGTAGGTCTGTTTTTATCTTTAAACTGAAGCTGCAAAACCATGTTTCATATTTCTATGCTGCTACCATACTTCTTTTGACCGCAAAAGAAGTATGCAAGAAAATTCTCTCAACGGCTTCGAGCCCGATGGCTATCGGATTCCTTTCTCCAAGAAGATATTCTCCTAAAAACTCAAAACTCACTGCGTTCAAACAGTTGAGTTTTTTTAACGGAGAATTTCTTCTTTTCGTCAGCTCTGTAGATGTTTCGATGGGAGTCAAGCGGTAACGCATTATTTAATTCAGAAGCTAAGGCTTCTGTGAAATTTCCTCGACGTAGAACATGAAATATTTTAAATCAGCTGACTAGGGATAAAAGCCTTAGCTTTTAACATTTATCAATGCGATACATATTGAATGTGTCAGAGCATCTGCAAGGCTGAATGGAGAATAAAGTTTAGCGTGAAAAAAACTCAACTGTTTGAGCAAAGCGAGTTTTGAGTTTTTAGCTAAAGTTTATTTGGAATGAAGGTACTCGACAGCTGTCGAGCCTGAAGCCGCGGAGAGAGCTTTTTCGTTCTTTTTCTCGGAAGAAAAAGGACAGACACATTAAAGAAAAAGTTATTAGATTAGAGTCTAACTACTCTCAAATTAACAAAGAAGGATTAGGCTAAAAGCTTTTTAACAACCTCATTAATCCGCTTTCCATCAGCTTTTCCAGAAAGCTGCTGCGAAGCCGTTCCCATGACCTTACCCATGTCTTTCATAGACTCAGCACCGACTTGCGCAATGATCTCTTTGACAGCTGTCTCAAGTTCAGTATCGTCAAGCTGTTTAGGCATATAGACCATAAAGGTAGCGATCTCAGACTCTTCTTTCTCAAGAAGGTCATCACGTCCTGCCTCTTTGTACTGGGCTGCGGAGTCTTGTCTCTGTTTGACCTGCTTTTGGATGATCTTGGATACATCTTCATCTGTCAGTTCTTTTCGCTCATCGACTTCTATCTGCTTGAAAGCAGAAAGAAGCAAGCGCAAAGCATCACGCTTTGCGACGTCCTTGGCTTTCATCGCTTCTTTCATATCTGCTTTGATCTGATCTAGTAATGTTGACATATCTATCCTTTGTGTATTGGAACTTAATTTGCTTAGAATTATACATGAATAAAATACAACTAACATTATTATTGAGTATCTTGGCTTTTTCCGGCTGTTCCCAGCACGTTATTGATCCGGATATCGATTTTAAACCGCCCGAATACGTAGAACAGCTTCCTTCACGAGAGACGCATGAGAGCATGGACTCCCAGGGAAGCCTTTTTGGACAGGGTGACAATCCGCTCTTCTCGGATCACAAGGCGATGCATGTCCATGATATTGTGACCGTTGTTATCTCTGAGACGGCGACTTCTTCATCATCAAACACGAAAAAACTTGCCGAGACGGATGCATCAGCCTTAGGCGGCGGTGTCTTTGCTGCAGGTGCAGGTGCAGGTGCCGGAGCAAGCAGTGTGGTGAATGAACTGAACAGAGTCTCTGATATCGGGTTCGCCTCCAATTCGACTTCAAGCTTTGACGGTTCGGGAAAAGCATCCCATAACAACTCCTTTGCGACAACGGTCTCTGCACGGGTCGTCAAGATCTTGAGCAATGGAAACTATTTTATCTCGGGACGACGCGAGATCCTTGTTGACGGAGAGAAGCAGATCGTACAGCTTTCGGGTGTCATCCGTCCTTTTGATATTGACCAGAACAATCAGATTAATTCTGCACAGATGGCAGATGCAAAGATCATGTACAAGACGGAGGGCGACATCAAACGTGCTACAGAGCAGGGCTGGGGTACGAAACTTATCCAGGCTATCTGGCCGTTCTAGGATTTAAACGCATTATTAGCTCCTTTTTATTTCTCTTTATGTACCATGTCGCATATAAGGAGTTGTAATGCGTTTATTGCTATTAGTCATGATGGTGGCTTCATCAGTCTTTGCCGAGACCTATGAAGAGTTCTTGCGTTCTCAGAACGAGGCTTTTAATTCATTTAAAGAAGAACGGGACAAAGAGTTTTCCGATTTTTTGAATAAAGAGTGGAAAGCCTACAAAGAAGCTCAGGGTGTTAAGTCCTATGGAGTAAAAAAACCGACGGCACTGCCTAAGGCTGTCGTCAAAAAAGTGGCTCTCAAGCCTCAAGAAAAAGTCATCGTCGTACCACAGCCGATTGTGACTGGAAAACCAAAGGTCTATAAAAAGATCATTATTCCTCCTGTCTCGCAAGACCTCAAAACACTGTATGTGAACTTTTTCGGCGTTGACCTTGAAGTGCATTACGACAAGTCTATGCTGATATCGATGCCGGGCGGCGTCTCCAAAGAAAATATAACCGACTCTTGGGACAAGCTTGCCAAAAGCGAGTATGAGAACACCTTGAAAGAGCTAAAAGAGATCTCTGCCAAGCTGAAGTTAAATGACTGGGCTAAATACCTTCTGATCGAAAAGGTTGCCAAGGGTATCTACAAAGATGAGAGCGAATCAAAGCTTTTCTCATGGTTTGTACTCTTAAAGATGGACTATGATGCCCATATCGCCTATCAAAAACACAAGATAGTTTTACTGCTGCCTATTGACGGCACTTTGTACAATACAGTCTACTATACGCTTAAGAATAAAAAATATTATGCGATCGACTATTATGCAAAAGGGAACCTGGGTTCAGTCATGACCTATGACAATGTCTATGAAGGTGCTACTTCAGGTATCAGTTTTGCAATTGAAGAGCTTCCTCTGTTGGCAGAGAACAAGACAAAGAAAAATCTTGTCTTTAGAATAGACAACAAGAACAGATCCGTCGAGCTTGACTACAACAAGAACATTATGAACTTTTTCCAGACCTATCCTCAGGTCGGCTACGTGAATTACTTCTCTTCACCGGAGTCAAATCTGTTGGAAAACAGTATCAAGGTATCCTTTGAACCGCTGCTGGCCGGAAAAAGTGAAAGCGAAGCCCTGGATATCATCTTGAACTTTGTACAAAATGCTTTTAAGTACCAAGTCGACAATGAGCAGTTCAATAAAGAAAAGGTCATGTTCCCGTCTGAGACGATCTTTTACCCTTACTCCGATTGTGAAGACCGTGCCATCTTGTTCTCCTATATGGTAAAGACATTATTGGGAATGGATGTTGTGGGTGTCAAATACCCGAATCATATGGCGACAGCGGTCAGGGTAAAAGAGAAAATAAAAGGCGAATATGTCCTTGCGGACAAAAGAGCTTATATCGTTGCGGATCCGACCTATATCAATGCCAGTATCGGTATGAGTATGCCTCAGTTTATAGGTGCGAAGTCTTATGAGATAGTATCCACCGGAGGGGAGAAGTAGTAACCTTGTGAATAGGTTATCCCCATTTGGGTGATATACTCGTAGACCTCTTTTGATTCGACAAACTCTCCGATTGTCCTGATGCCCAGCTCCTGGGCAAATGTCACGATGGTCTTGACAATGATCTGTTTGTGTTTGTCTATATGAATATCCTGGATAAGAGAACCGTCGATCTTAAGATAATTAAACTTCAAGTTCAGCAGGTGCGAAAAATTTGAATAGCCTGAACCGAAATCATCAATACTGACCTTACACCCCAGCTCTTTGACTTCAGCGACAAAATCTGATATTACCTGGTAGTTTTCTATTTTTTCTGTCTCCAGTATCTCAAAACATACCCGGCTGGCAAGGGGATAGATATTCAGCATATTTTTGATGTAGCCGAATAGATTATAGTCGGTGATGTCTTCAATGGAGAGGTTGATGGAGAACTCATACTGATTGTTACTGAAAGCCTGAAAAGATTTTTTTATCATGATCTTTGTGATCGACTCATAGAGTTTGGCATGTTTTGCGATGTCAAGAAAGAAAAAAGGCGAGATAACGGAACCTTCATCATCAATAAGTCGTACCAGACATTCGTACTTTTCGACATTTTGGGTACTGTTGTTGATGATGGGCTGGTAATAGGGGATTATCTTGTCATTATTAATCGCTGTCTTGATCTTCTGGACCCAGTCCATATTATTTTTATAGACCACTTCCTTTCTCATGTTATTGTTGTAGATAATATAGTCTTTGTGCGCCTTCTTGGCTTCACTGAGCGCAATATCTGCGTGGGCAAGAGCTGATTCTTTTTCAAAGACGATACCGGCTGTGATATTGGTAAAGATCTCGATATCCTCATTTTTGTCTTTATAGATAAATGCTGTCTTGGAAATGATCTGGATCAGGGAGATGATAATGATCTCAAAATACTCTTTTTCAATGTGCTGTTTGTTTACCAGTGCAAAACTGTCCGAGGGCAGACGATACAATGTCAGGTTCTCGTACGAGATATAATGGAGAATACGCTGTGCGACCTGCATGATGATATAATCGCCCACCAGATGGCCATAGAAGTCGTTGATGACCTTAAACTCATCGATGTCGATGATCGCCAGAGCAAGCTCATCATGCTCTTCGAGGTCTTGAATCAGTTTAAGTCTGTTGGGAAGTTTGGTTAGATGGTCTATATTGTATAAGTTTTGGATCTCTTTGGCATGCTTTTCCTCTGAAGTGATATCCTGGGTGATGATAAGGAACTCACTGGAATGTTCTAAAGGCTCAATGTGCACTTTCAGATGGACTTGCTGACCTTCTTTGTTCTGCATGACGACTTTTTGATCGTCGTTACTCTTTAACAGAGTCTTTATCCACTCCATCAAAGAAACGGTATGATCTTTTTGCTCATGTACAAAGATATCCTGAATATCGGGAAAAGCATCCGCTATCTGGCTTAGATCAGACAGAGAAAAAAAGTCCAGAAAATATTGATTGGCAAAGCTTATCTTGCTGTGGTCGATAATGAATATTGGGGAATGTATACGGTTGATGATAGAGAGAGTAAGACTATTCTCTTTTTGGACTTCTGACTTGGTCTGATACTGTTGGCAATGTGCCAAAATCGTGGCATAAAGTTCTTCAGGTACAGGAGAAGAGGGCAGGTGCTTGATGATATTGGTAGATGAAGCGATCTTCTCAGCTCCGTCATTTAAAAAGATAACAGGAATGTAAGAGGTGTCCGGACTTTGCATCAAAAGTTCGCATACTTCAAGACCGTTCATCTTATTCGGCAGGTCTTTGTTGATAATAATGAGCTGGGTGTTTTTTTCAGAAAGTATCGAGAATGCTTCTATTGCACTTGATGTAAGGGTGCACTTGACGTTCGAAGGCAGGTTAAGATTCTGAAGAAGCGTTTCGGCCATTTTAAGATCTGAGCTAAGAAAGAGAATTGAAAATTCAGACATTATCCCAACTTTTTGATAATATTCCTAAAAAATAACGTAAATTGTCTTATAAAGTTATTAAAGAAAAAAGCTTGGGGATGGAGAGTGTATGAAATCCTATACAGAGTATAGGACCATAATTAGTAATTATAGGCGACTTTGTAGGTAGGATCATCTTCTTCAAAAGAACAATATGGACCGGCATTTTTCAAGATAGCCTTGCAGTCTTTGCTCAAGTGGCGAAGTAGGATATTGCGGCCGCTTTCTTCGTATTTTTTGATAAGCGTATCGATCGCCTCTACTCCCGAGATGTCCATAACGCGGGCATTTCTAAAATCGATTACGATCTTAGGTGAGTCATTTTGGAGATCGAATATGTCCATAAAGCTTTTTGAGGAGCCAAAGAAGAGCGGACCGTCAAGTTCATAGACCTTTGTGCCGTCTGATTCCATGCTCTCTTTTGCATAGATACGTGCATGTTTCCATGCAAAGACAAGGGCAGAGATAATCGCCCCTGAGATAACGGCAATGGCAAGATCAAAGATAATAGTGATGACGGTGACAAGAATAAGGACAATAGCATCAGAACGAGGCATATGTTTGATACGGCTGATGCTTCCCCATTCAAAAGTGCCAATACTTACCATAAACATGATCCCTACAAGAACTGCAAGCGGGATCATATTGATGACATCGGTAAAGATCGCGACTAAAAGGATCAGTACGACAGCTGCAACAAAAGAGGAAAGACGGCCAAGACCGCCGGAGGTGTAGTTGATGATGGATTGGCCTATCATGACACATCCGGCCATACCGCCGAAGAAACCGCATGTCGTGTTTCCGATACCCTGGGCAATACACTCTTTGTTCCCGCTGCCGCGTGTTTCGCTCATCTCATCCAAGACAGAGAGTGTAAGAAGTGACTCTATCAGACCAACGAGAGCTACAAGAACGGCGTAGGGAAGTACTAAGAAAAATGCATCCCAGGAGAAAAGCACATCCGGTATGCCAAAGCTCGGAAGCTGGCCCTTGAACTCGCTTAGGTTTGGCATATCTGAGAATTGCGGAATAGTATTGAGTGTTCCGATAGTGAGTGTATCGATCTTGAAGAAATACACGGCAAGACTAAGAAGGAGAATAGCCAAAAGTCCGCCCGGAATCGCTTTTGTAAATTTTGGAAGAAAATACATGATCAACATGGTGATCAATACAATGATGTACATGTTGATGTTGGAGCCTTCAAAAAACTTGAACTGTGCCGTTGCGATTACGATAGCCAGACCGTTGACAAAACCGTACATAGCCGGTTGCGGGACAAGGCGGATAAACTTGCCCAGTTTCAAAATGCCTACCGCGATCTGAATAAGACCTGCAAGGATCGTAGCATAAAGGATATATTGGAGTATCCCCTCAGCAAGTTCGCCCCCGTTTATGCCTGCAGCCGTAAGTTTCTCATTCGCTTTGATGGATAAACCGACAAATACGATAGCAACAGAACCGGTAGCTCCTGAGATCATACCCGGTTTACCACCGATGAGTGAGGTGATGAGACCAAGGATGAAAGCAGTGTAAAGTCCGACGATCGGACTGACTCCGGCAATAAATGAAAAAGCAATAGCTTCGGGGACCAATGCGACGGCAACGACCAGTCCGGAGAGAATATCGTTTTTAATATTGTCTGAAGCGTAATTTTTGAGGTTGATCAATCTTTATCCTTATGGGTATCGTAGTTTACGATTTTAATGAAGCAAGCTGCTCGCTTACTTTCGTCATTTTCTCTTGAGCACCGGCCAGGTCTTCACGGTTCTTAGCAATAACATCTTCGGGTGCATTGGCAACAAAACGTTCATTTTTTAGCATACCGTTTAGTTTGCCTACTTCTTTCTCCAGTTTTTCGTGCTGCTTCTCAAGTCGGGAAATGATAGGAGTCAGGTCGATAGAAGCCGTCGGGATATAGACCTCGACGTAATCACTGACATCACTGATCGCATTCTCAACTTTGGCGTCAACAAAAACGATCTTCTCAACTTTTCCGAGTTTTTCAATAAACGGTGCAATAAGTTCAGCATCCATCGTTTTGTTTGGCTTGATATAGGCTGTCTCGATCTTTTGATTACCAAGGTCTACCAGTGCTTTGGCACGGCGGATAGCAACGATGGTGTCCATGATCGCGTCAAACTCTTTTTCAATGGCTTCGTCTATAGTATCTGCGTTCGGGTACGGCATGATCATGACTGAAGTGCCTTCATCGAGTGATGTCCCCGAAAGAGTGTGGTAAAGATATTCAGTAATAAACGGCATGAAAGGGTGAAGCAGTTTCATAGACTCTTTGAAGATAGCGCCCAGTTCCGGGATACTCTCTTTGCTTGACTTTGAAAGTTCGATACCCCAGTCGCAGAACTCACCCCAAAGGTAACGGTACAGTACGGTTGCCGCATCATTGAAACGGTAATCGTCAAGATTGCGGCGTGTTTCCGCGATGGCTGTATTAAAACGGCTCAGTATGTATTTGCCAAGCGGTGTGGTTACTTCGATCTCATCAAGATTGGAAAAGGTCTCTACATTCATCTGCAAGAAGCGTGAAGCGTTATAGAGCTTGTTGGTAAAGTTACGGGACTCTTCCAGTTTCTTGGCACTGAGCTTGATGTCACGGCCTTGAGCAGCAAGAATAGCCAGTGTAAAACGCAAGGCATCTGCAGAGTGCTCTTCGACGACATCAAGAGGATCGACGACATTTCCGCGTGATTTACTCATCTTGTTCCCGTGTTCATCACGGACAAGTGCATGCATGTAGATATGTTTGAACGGCAGTTCACCTTTGAAGGTCTCTCCCATCATCATCATCCTGGCTACCCAAAAGAATAAAATGTCAAAGCCGGTGATAAGGAGCGAGTTCGGATAGAAGTCTTTGATATCATCTTCTGTAAAAAGCTCACCCTTTCCTTCTTCACCATTTCCCCAACCTAGAGTTGAAAATGGCCATAAAGCAGATGAAAACCAGGTGTCCAGGACATCCGGGTCTTGCTTGAATGAGGTTGAGGAACATTTAGGACAGTCATGAGGTGTCTCCTCCAAAGAAGCCCATTCATGATCACAATCGTCACAATAGAATACAGGAATACGGTGTCCCCACCACAACTGGCGAGAGATACACCAGTCGCGTAACTCACCCATCCAGGCATTGTAAGAGTTGATCCAGTGGGAAGGGAAGAACTGTGCTTCGCCTGCATTGGTCTTTTCTATAGAGTTTTTAGCGATCTCGTTTCGCACAAACCACTGCTTGGAGATATACGGCTCAACAATATTCTTACAGCGGTAACAGTGACCGACTTGGTGCACGTGGTCTTCGATCTTGTCAATAAAACCTTCTTCATCAAGACGTTTGACGATAAGTTCTCTTGCTTCAAGGCGTTCAAGCCCTTCAAACTCGCCAGCATGATGGTTAAAGATACCTTTTTCATCAAAAACGGTAATAAACTCAAGATTGTGACGTTTTCCGACCTCGTAATCGTTTTGATCGTGAGCCGGTGTGACTTTAACCATACCCGTACCGAATTCCATATCAACATGTTCATCAGTGATGATCTCGATCTCTTTGTCAAGAAGAGGCAGTTTCAGTTTTTTACCGACAAGGTCTTTATAACGTTCATCATCAGGGTGAACCATAACGGCCGTATCGCCGAAATAGGTCTCAGGACGTGTCGTCGCAACCGTGATCTTGCCACTTCCGTCTGCAAAAGGGTAGTGAATATGGTAAAACTTCCCATTATGCTCTTCATGCTCGACTTCGATATCAGAAAGAGCACCGTCATGCGTACACCAGTTGACCATATAGTTGCCTCGGATGATAAGGCCTTCATTATAAAGGTGGACAAAGGACTCTTTAACGGATGATTTAAGACCGAAGTCCATAGTAAAACGCTCACGTTTCCATGCAGGCGATACACCAAGACGGCGCATCTGATGGACCATTTCTCCGCCGCTTTGCTCTTTCCATTTCCAGACACGTTCCAAAAAGGCTTCACGGCCCAGTGCTTCCTTTGTCGTTCCTTCAGCAAGAAGCTGTTTTTCGACGACATTCTGCGTTGCAATACCCGCATGGTCGGTTCCAGGCTGCCAGAGTGTCTTATAGCCATCCATACGCTTGTATCGGACGATGATATCTTGAAGTGTGAACGTCAAAGCATGACCTATATGCAAACGGCCAGTGACATTTGGCGGCGGCATCATGATCGAAAATTTCTTGTCATCTTTTTGAATGGACAGGTTTCCGTCTGTTTCAAAGTATCCGCGTGTTTCCCACGTTTGATAATATTTGTCTTCTATCTCTTTAGGATTATAGCTATTGCTTTCTTCAGCCATTGTTCTCTCTTTTATTTACGGGCATGATGCAGGCCCTTGGTATGAATGAGGCGATATCTGAATTTAACAGGCACCCCATATTTTTCGCGATTATAGCCAAGAGGGGGTAAAAGATGGCTTATAGGCTAATGGAATAAGATTTGCTTATTTAGCTGTAACAATTGATAATAAAGGTTTAAAATGAAGTTTAAAGTCAAGTCAGAGATATTAGGATTCTCGAATATACATGAAGTAGAATTAAATGAGATAGACGAATTGTTTTCGACACTTCGTACGACTGAAGACAAGGATATCTCTTTTACTCTGGTCAATCCGAATCGTCTTAGAGACTATGCGTTTGACGTGTCTGAAAACACCGAGACTCTTTTGGACATCAAGGATGAGAATGATCTGATGGTCTATAATATTGTTGTGATCCAAAATCCTCTGGATGAGTCAAAGATCAATTTCCAGGCGCCGCTTATATTTAATAAAGCCAATGGCACTGTCGTTCAGGAAGTATTGGGTATCCAGAACTATCCAGAGTTTGGTTTTGATGAAAGTTTAAAAACTTTTATAAACGCGTAATTATTTATCTCCTTCTGAGCGAAGTAAGGGTAGTATTTCATAAAAAGAACTGATAAGAGTTTATTGATATAGCATAGACTTCAGTAAAAAAGAGATACCTAATTTGCCCTTATCGCGTTTGAACGAAGAACAGCTGTCAGCTGCTACTGCACCTACGGGTCAAAACCTTATTATTGCCTCTGCCGGGACAGGAAAGACATCTACCATTGTCGGTCGGATAGGCCACCTTCTTCAAAACGGTGTCAAACCGGAAGAGATACTTCTTCTGACATTTACGAACAAGGCTGCTGCCGAGATGGTCGAAAGACTTGCCGGTTATTTCTCCAAAGAAGTCGCACACAAGATCGAAGCAGGTACTTTTCATGCGGTAAGCTATCGCTGGCTAAAAAAGTTTGACAGAAAGATCGTCCTAAAACAGACTGCTGAGTTAAAGACACTCTTTAGAAGTGTGTATGACAAGCGCTCATTTCATCTTTTCAATCATGAGACCTCTCCTTACGGTGGAAATTACCTATACGATGTCTATTCTTTGTATCAAAACACGGAGATTGAACGCGGATTTGATGAGTGGATGAATGAGCGCAATAGCGAACATGCCCCATATATTGATATATATCTGGATATTTGCCAAGAGTTCGAAGCACTCAAAAAAGAGTATGGCTTTGTCAACTTCAATGATCTCCTACTTTTGATGCGTGAAAAGGTAAAGACATATAAGATGCCTTATAAAGAAGTCCTGGTAGATGAGTATCAAGACACAAATGCCTTGCAGGGTGCCGTTGTAGATGCGATGAACCCGCCTTCATTGTTTTGTGTAGGTGATTATGATCAGAGCATCTATGCCTTTAACGGAGCGGATATCACGATCATAGGCTCTTACAGTGAAAAGTTTCCCAACGCGAGAGTCTATACACTAAGTAAAAACTACCGTTCCACCGTACCTATCCTTTCACTGGCAAACAAGGTCATTGAATATAACGAACGCATCTATCCTAAAAAACTCGAATTCACGCGTGAAGCAAAGGCCGTTGCACCTAGACTTTTGGTCTATAACGAGCTTTTTGAACAGTATTCCGCAATATCACATATGATACGAAAGTCTTACACGCCTTCGGATGAGATAGCAGTCATCTTTAGAAACAATGCTTCTGCAGATGGAATAGAAGCTACACTGCGTGAGATAGGACTTCCTTGTAAACGCAAAGGCGGAAAGAGTTTCTTTGATGCTAAAGAGGTCAAGGCTATCTTGGACATCTATGTCTTGTTTGTCAACAGCAGCGATATGATGGCCTTTATACATTTGTTTGAATATGCCAAAGGGATAGGAAGTGCTATCGCCAAAGAACTCTTTGTATCCTTGAACAAACTAGGGCATGGATCTTTGTTTGAAGGACTGTTCCATCCGGATAAAGGGATGCGTAATCCCTTTGAAAAGCG
>JBFEIF010000060.1:0-13539 GCA_041553795.1 Sulfurimonadaceae bacterium | reverse complement strand
TTTAAAAATATTATTATATTTAAGCTCGTATGACATAGAATGTGTGATTACCCCACAAAAAATCAAGGGAGAAATTTATGTTAAAACACAAATCTGTACTATTTCTATTACTTTTATCTTACCCGTTGTTAGCTCAGGATCCTCTAGTCACTGATGGAGATAAATATAAAGAAATATTTAAAAATGAACGCATAAGGGTTTTAGAATACATGGATAAGCCAGGAGATAAAACGCATCTCCATCATCATCCCGACAGCTTTGTTTATGCATTATCTCCTTTTAAGAGAAAATTATTACTCAATGGTGATAAAGAAATTAGAGTAGAGAAAAAAGAAGGGGATACGTACTGGGTGTTAGCCCAAGACCACATTGGAGAAAATATTGGCATCACAAACACACACGTAATAATTGTTGAACTTCAAGAAACATCCTCTGAAAAATAGCGAAATTCCTAATAAGGTCATGTTAGAGATTTACTGCGCTCACTGCAAATGGTGGCGTTAGACATATAGGATATAAAAAATGATTCATTTAGTTTATGTAAGTAGTGCAACACGTGCGATGAGCGAGGCGGATTTACTTTGTCTTTTAGAACAGAGCAGAAACCGAAATAAAAGACAAAATGTAACCGGAATGCTTCTATATACTGGAGGGAACTATTTCCAAGTATTGGAGGGAGAGGAAAAGGATGTTGATGAAATATATGAAGCTATAGTATGTGATGAAAGAAATAATGGACATATAGTGATACTAAAAGAAAACATTAATGACCGAACCTTTCTAAAATGGTCAATGGGATTTAAGTATCTTACCACTCAAGATAAAGACTTATTAGAAGGCTATTCAGAATTTTTAGATAGAAGTATGAAGCCAGAGGATTTTACAAATAAGTCAGACAAGGTCTTAGAGCTGCTTTATCAATTCAAGAAAGGTAATGTCTAAGTCGACCAGCACGGACGCGTATCAGCTAGCTTGTTGTTAGAGTATAGGGGGAGTGAATACTGAATCCAAGGGAGGACTCAGTATTCACTCACGATAAACGTTGGCGTTACAAAGGAGATACGGAAATGAACCAAGAACGCAATTTTAATGAAAGGTGCTACGAACTTCTAAACAAAATACCCAAAGGCAAGGTCACTACTTATAAAGAAATGGCTAATGCTCTTGGCACTAAAGCCTGGAGAGCAGTAGGCACTGCCATGGCAAAGAACGCTGATCTTATAAACACTCCTTGCCATAGGGTCGTTAGAAGCGATGGTGCAATCGGACAATATGCATTAGGTACTGATAAAAAGTCTGAGCTACTCAGTAGTGAGGGTGTAGAAATATCGAATAACAAAATAAAAGACCTGGATTAATATCTCTTTCGCTTTGGGACCTGAGAAGGTGTTCGAGCTGATTCGTCATCGTCTTATAGCCTGTTTAGGCTTCTCTCTTCTTATCAGGCATCATTTGTGCGATGACTTCTAAGGCTTGGTCCAACTGTTGTGGATCTAAGACAAAAGAGTGAACGCCTGTCTCAATAAGCCCTCCGATCTTATCTTCGTCTTTGGGTGCTACTAGCGCAGCTACGATCAGTTCAGGCTTGAGCTGTTTGATCTGTTTCATGAAAGTAATGCTTTCAACAGGATCTACACTGACATCGCTAATAACAATATTGTAGGGGTTTTTACTGATAAACTTAAGCGCTTTGTTCGTATCCTTTACTATTTCTACCTTGTCAAACAACACCTTGAACATCTCACTGCTAGAATCAAACAGAGACTTCTCATCTTTGATAAATACAAGATCCATTTTTTTATTACTGCTCATTTTTTCCCTTTCATTTCAAACCATCCATGACGGTCCTGCTTTAGATGCTTATGCCTGTTTTTCATAAGGATTAAATTGAGCGAGAGCTTCTAGTGCTTGGTCAAATTGATCTGGTGTCAGTTCGAAGGCATTAATCCCCAAATCTGCAATACCATACAGCTTGTCTGTGTCTTTTGGTGCTACCAAAGTAAAGATACACTGTTGAGGCTTTTTATCTTGAAGCTGCTTTAGAAGTCCAAGCTCTTTTGGTTCTACGCTTAGGTCACCGATGACAATATCATAATCGTTTGCATCAAAAAGCTTAAGCGTCTCTTCTCGTCCTTGCACAAAGTCGGCTCTATCAAACAATTTATCAAATAGTTTGCTGCTTGTGTCAAACATGGATTGATCATCTTTAATAAAAAGAATATTCCATTTGTTGGCTGTCATATCTCTTCCTTCTTTAGATCTTTTTCGTACTGCTGAAAAACTCTTTGACAAGCTGTAGGGCCTTTTGCTTAAAAAGTTCAGCTGTCTCTGATACATATACTTCATCAGCCGTTTGTGAAAAGAGTTCCAGCCATCGTGCAAAGCTTTCTCTTTTTATAGGCGGCATCTTGACATGGGCACCGACAAAATTCCCGTAATAGGTGTCTTCTCCCAGAAGCTGAGCTAACCAAAAATCCGCTAAAAGCTCAATGTGCTCGATCCAATCCTCATCGGTAATATCATCCCCGATCTCATTGATAAAAAAAGGACCCAGTTCTTGATCTTCAATAGCTTTTTCATAAAACGAGGTCATCAAGATTCTAAGACTTTCTCTGCTAATACTCTTTTGAAGTTCTATCCCGCATCCTTTTTGTAGTAAGCATCTATCAACACAAGAGCTGATTTTTTTTGAAATGAAATTATAGCAGGATTTAACTAAAGCCAATACACCCGTATTACTATAAGATTTTAGTCAATATTAGCTCTGATGCGTGCTAGGACTCTAGGATCTGCTTTGTTAAAGAGGTGCTTCGAATATAAAGAACCAAACCGGTATTATCTAGTACACAGCTTATTTTGAGTATAATTGTAAACTATTAAATATCTTTAGTTCAGACAGGTGCAATATGCCAATCACAATTAGACCTTATTTGGATATGCAATTCGATAAACCTAAATTGTACCTAGTCTCTATTATTTATGATAAATATGTCTCATGGGAATTTTGCGTGAAGATCCTTATGTGTGTCTTTCATAAGAGCAGAGAAGACGCACAAGCTATTGCCCATGAAATCGTGACTGATGGTGAAGGGTTCTGCGGCGGATACATATTGGAAATCGCAGAGACCAAAGCAGGACTGGTCGAAGAACAGGCTAAAAAAGAAGGTTTCTCTCTTTTCTGTCTGGTTGAGGAAGCTTAGTCTCCGTCCCGCCTTCTCTTTGGGACCTTATCCTATTAGGCTAAGAGTCTTTTGTAGCGCCAGTAGTGGATCCCTGCTGTAAAAATATAGCCGTCATAGTATCCATCGTCTCGATATGATGGATCAGCCACGGTGTCAGATTTCCTTCAATATAAGCAGTTATCGCACTTGTGTCTTTGCGCTCTTCAAAATATTTTATGACAGCTTTGAGTTCGTGCAAGTGTCTGTCATGTTCACCTTTGTGCATCTTGTAAGCTGGAAAAAGTGCTTCTTCCATCATATCTTCTTCATCATCAAAATGCATTTCCGTATGTTCCAACAACTCTTTTAATATTTCGTAAACGGCTGTTGTATCCTTGTCTCTTGCTGCAGTGTCCAGTTTGTTAATGATCAGAATCTCTTCTAAGTGTGTGTCGTTCATGCTTGGAATCGCTACCATCGGCAGTTGTTCTTGTGTGATCAAAATCTTCGCTCCGTTATGTATTTGAATAGAAATAGATGATAAAGGGCATTATACCTTTATCGATAGAGATTTCGGAGTAAGATAGGGTTTAGACCGTAAACTTACATCCATGATTCTTTAAACTTGATATATATTGGAATTTAGTGATATCTGTCAGAAAGTATAAACCTTTTATAGCTATAATCTTTTTTTAAAACCTTATTTTGTGGAGATAAAATGCTGATTCAAGAACACGATGTACAACAAGTAGCCAATGCTATGATGAACATGTTGCATGAAGATGAACTAGAACTTATTAATAATTTTTATGATGCTGTCAAAGCCAAAGAGATAGAAAAAATCGATGAACTGTTTAAAGCTGTCTTGGCTGAAGTTGAGGTCCACTTTAAAACAGAAGAAGATATGATGGAGCAAAATGCCTATTCCGATATGCAGATGCATAAGAGCGATCACGATCTCATGCGAAAAAAACTGGAAAAGTTTTATAAACGCTGGGAAGTCCTTAAAGGTCCAAAAGAGCTTCAGGGCTTTTTAGAAAACGATTTTAAAAAGTGGTACACACAACATATCTCAAAATGGGATTCACAAGCTGCTCCTCATCTCGGGTGATCTGACTGTCTTTATAATGGGGTGTGTTTAAGAAGCTCTTGCACACTCTTCACAAAGTCTCGCATAAGGCATGATAAGCAGACGTTCTATAGCGATCTCTTTTCCGCATGCACTGCATAAAAATGAATTGACGTCTTCCAGCCGCTCTACCATGTAAAGAAGCTTTCTTTTTCTTGTGTAAGCAAGCTTCAGTTGTTTTTGGCAGATCTCTTCTTTATTCATAGGATCAAAAGAGAGGATATCACCCAGGGTTGACTCGGGGGAGACGACATCTGTGATGGAGCCTAGTTCATCTATCTGGGAGTTGGCTTTTATAAGCTCGTTATCGAGTTTGGTTTTAATACTCAAACGGTATTCTTCAGCTTGCCCTTTTAACATAAAACGATTTTTTTCATAGGATTATTTTTCTTTATTTTTATGGTATTTTATACTCTTTTAGCTCAATAAGAACTTTTTTGCCATTGAGATCGGGTAAATAGAATGAACTTAAGAGGATACAGAAGAGATATTAGCTGAATAGACAGGTGAAACTATGGAAGTCTTGACTTGGCAAGGTAGCCAAGCCTGGATACTACTTAAGACGGAGCCAGCAGAGCAAGACTATCTTGAAAGTATCTCATCGAGCTCATCGGCATAGATGATCTCTTTTTCAAGAAGTGATTTTGCCAGGCGTTCTATAGTACTCCAATGTTCATCGACGAGACCGGTAGTGCTTTTTTTGCCTTCAAGCATCCAGCGTTCAAGTGCGCTGTTGATCTTTTCATGGTAGTGCTCTGTGTCTTTGGACGCGATAGAGTTTCCTTTGGCATCCATGACACCATTGATGTTGATGTATCCGACCTCTTTATCCATACCATAATGTGCGATTGCGACGTAGGCATCACGTGTAGCTTGCTGCAGGTCGTTTGAAGCACCGGAATCCATGCCCTCTATCTCACCAAAGTGTTTTATTTGCGCAGCTCTTCCTGATAGTGATACAGATATCCTGTCTTTAAAATCTTTTACCGTCATGTTCTCTTGAACATCACTGTAGTTGTGTGAGATAAAGTGCTCATTATTGTCTCTTGGCGTAAGACTTACATGTTCGATATTGACATGCGGCATCAAGGTCTTGGAGATGACAGCCCGTCCCGCTTCATAGATTGCTGTCTCTTCAAACATCTGCTCAAGTGACAGGTAAGACTGTCTTTCACCGTATTTGATCGTATTGATCTGTTCGATCAAAATATCCTGGGTGATTGCAGGCAAGCCATGACGCAAACAGTAATACGAAGCCTCTTTTCCCAGCATCTCAAGCTGTGAACCTGTGAATCCCGTTGTATACATCAGCAGTTTTTTCATATCAAAGCTGCCTGATGTAGGTTTCTTCTCAATGATTTTGTTTAGGAAGTACTGCCGTGCATCTTTATCAAGATTGTTGATCTCTATATGGATCTCAACACGGCCCGGTCGGATGATGGCAGGATCAATGTTTTCTTTGTAATTGGTCGCAGCGATGACGAAGATATCCTCGCCTTTTCTGCCTGTAAATCCGTCCATCTCTGAGAGAAGTTTATTGATCGGTACCTCTCTGCCGTTCTCTCCGTCACGTTTTCCGATCGTATCGATCTCATCGATAAAGATGATAGCCGGCGCATAGGCCTTTGCTCTGGTAAAGATGGATTTTGTCTTCTCAGGCTGGAGCAGTTCAAGTCCCGTAGTCGAGATAAAAGGGAGTTCAGCCTCTTTGGCAAAGGCTTTTGCCAGCATCGTCTTACCTGTACCCGGAGGTCCGTAAAGCAGCATACCCTTTGGCGGTGTGATATTAAAGTTTTCCAGCAGTTTCGGCTCTTTGAAAAAGTTGATCACCTCGCCCAGTCGCTGTTTGGCCTTGTGATGGCCAGCAATGTCGTCAAAAGAGACATTTGGAATATCAAAAACGAGACCGTCATCGCTAAAGTCTTTTATTCTGACCACTTGCGAAAACTTGCACGAGTTTACTTTGTAGGTTATGATACCGTTTTTCTCGGTGATGATATCGTTGATATCAAGGGTGGTATTTTTTCTAAACAGTTCTCTTACGAGTGTCTCGCTTTCGATCAGCGGGTTGACTCTCTCTTTTAAGAATGTCACGGCTTCTTTGGACAGGGAGACGCTTATCTGCTTGAAACTCATGATCGGCTTGTCTGAATCTTGCATGAACTGGGTGATTCTGTTAAAGAAGTAGGCACTTACCTTCTCTTTAAGACGCCGTGCATCGAGTTCGGGAGCAAAGTTGAGCATCTGGATCGTCAAAAAGTTGTCAAAGTTTTTGGCTACGACAAACTCGATCTTGTACTGCTTATAAAACTCATCCTTAAACTCCAGAAAGACCCGCTTAGATATTTTTTCAAAGGCATCGTACTCAAGCTTGTTAAAGAGGACAATGTTTGCTTTGGAAAATCTGGAAACGAGCTCCGGAACGATGGCTTCTTGGATACCGCCGCTTCGGCTTTCTCTTTTCTTTTCTCTTTTGATGGCCTCGAGGATCATCGATTCGGCTTGGATATAGTCTTTTTTGACGAGGTCTTTGAACCTGTAGTCAAGGTAAAGCTCTTTTCCTACGCTCGTCGTGATAATGAAGATCGCCTCGGTAAAATCGACAAGATAGTTTGCATTCTCATCGTTGTAGATAATATCCTGGTCTTCATTACACGGTTCATCGGTGATCTTGTCCCAACCACAAGCATCACGCATCTTACCGCCTTCGAAGATGGAAAAGAGGTTGTTCTGAATGGTGTTGTCACATTTTTCAAAGGAGTCAAGTACGATGACGGCCTTAGGATTTCTATGGACAAAGCCTGTGAGCTGACCGACACCGTAGCCTTTCCACCCGGCAGGGTAGCCATAGAGCTCTCCGCCGTTTTGCTGATGGTACTGCGTCATGTCGAACTTCATGATCTTATACTTCGGCATATGTTGTGCCATCAGTTCGGCAAGGAAGGTCTTGCCCGTAGCAGGGGAGCCTAAGAATAGATAGGTGGCCTTTGGCCCTTTTTCGTCTTTGACGGAGGTCTTCATACTGTTGGCTACAATATTGATGGCCTGTTCTTGTCCAAAGAGCTCTTTGGAGATCTCTTCTTTGAACTTCTTCACAAACTCTATATTGCTTTGCGCCTCTTTTAGGGCAGACTCATCCCATTCGTCTTCTTCTAGTCTCTTGTGTTTCTCAATATTTGCTTTGACTAGTGCTTCTGTTTCTGTCATATTTTACTCTTTGATTTTCTTTAGTTTTTAATATCTTATAAGGATACGGTGCATTGTTGGTAAAAAAATTAAAATAATCTTTTCGGATTTGCTGGTCTGCGGCTGTCCGTAATACGCTTGAGCATCTCATCAAGACCTCCGGTCGAGCGTACTTCTATCACCGCTGTCACTACGGCATGCAAGGCGACATATTGCAGATAGGTGCTAAGGTCTTCACAATTACTCTTTTTCATGTTTTCTTCGATCTTCTCTATTTGAGCCTGTGTCGCTTTAAATCCAAGCTTAATAGAGCCTTCCTCTGGTGATATCCCTGTAGAAGTAAGTGTGAATCCCTGTGTCTTCAGTGCGGCTACTTTTAAGTAGGCCGATATGTCGTCAAACCCATTTTCAAAGGCTCTTGAGTCTATCTTCTCTTTTTGTGAGGGTGTCACTTTAAAATTGATATCAATAGCTGTATCCATAAACTTGTTGTTTCCTTCTAGGATTTTAGTGGGCAATAATATTGTAAATTCACTTAAAGCGCTATTTTAAAGCGTAGTGAACCAGGTGCATAAGTTTCCTTTTATGTAGAAACGAAGGTCCTGATAAGACGGCTTGAGATCTCTTCTGTTTAGTACATCATCATCGAAGCTGAGATGAGGGATAAAGAGTTTACTTGGAGCAAAAAGTAATGACAGGCAGTTGAAGAGAAAGATGGACTTTTAAGGCCGCCTTATTGCTGGATTTTAAAAGCCTCTTGACTTTTGTCAATAACAAATAGCTTTTTCACTGTTATAATTTTTATAAGACCCTATTTAAAGGAGAGATGATGTTGATGAAAAAACAAGATGTGCAACAAGTGTCAAATGCTATGATGAATATGCTGCATGAAGAAGAGATAGATATAATAAATGATTTTCATGATGCAGTTTTGGCAAAAGATATAGAAAAAATCGATGAACTTTTCAAAGTCGTTGAGTTTGATGTCGAGGATCATTTTACTACGGAAGAAGAGATGATGGAGCAGAGCAAGTTTTATGCTATGCAGATGCATAAGTCTGAGCATGATACGATGAGAAAAAAATTAAAAAAGGCGCATGATGAGTGGGCCAGAGATAAAGACCCGAAAGAAGTACAGAAGTTTCTAGAAGGCGAGTTTAAGCATTGGATCATTTTGCATATCTCGCGATGGGACTCTGAAACCGCTATGCACCTTGGCGATTCTAATTAGCAAGAGTAAAGAGGTCTCTACAAATGATGTGTTAAGGGAAAATCCTATATTGGGTATGGGCAATATAAAAGAAGGAAGATCAATGCATGATTATAATAACCTCAAACAACATTACAGGTTTACAGAGGAAGAAGCCTCTATCTTAAAAGATTTGCAAGGGAGGATGGAAGAGCTGGCAGATGATTTTATTGACGGGTTTTATGATTATATCTGGGGGTTTGGCAAAACGGCGCAGTTCTTGAAAAACCAGAAGATCATTGTCTACCATCGTGAAAAAATACGAGAATGGTTTATTAATCTCTTCTCTGGAAATTATGATATGTCTTATTTTATGTATCTGTATAAAATAGGTGAGATCCATGTGAAGATCGGACTTTCTACGCACTATGTAAACGCTGCTTTTACTTTTGTCAGGACCTTTGTCATCTCTAGTATAGAGAATGATCCAAGAGACAATGAACACCATATTAAAGAGCTCAAAGCAGTTGAAAAGATCATTGACATCAATCTTGATGTCTTGACGAGTTCGTACAGAGAAGAGGAGATGAGTAAGTTTTTATCGCTCTCCAAAGTCGAAAAAAACATTTTGACAAGTCTGAAAAGATTCAACTCCTATATCAACTATTTTTTAGCCGGGGCACTTGTCATTGTCGCGTTTTTTGCTGTCGGACTGTTTGCGTATGATATCTATCTGCTGTTTTTTTCGGATATAGGTATAGAGAAAGGTATTATTACTGTTCTGGGAAGTTTGCTTGTCTTATGGGCAACGATAGAACTGATCCATGAGGAGATAAATCATTTGCAAGGTAAAGGTTTTGCAATCGGTGCGTTTATTATGCTGGCAATGGCGGCACTGATAAGAAAAGTACTGATCTATTCACTCTCTTCTGAAAAAGGAGAAGAGCTCTTGATTATAGCCCTTGTCATTGTCGCTCTTGCTATCGCATATTGGCTTGTAGGCTTTAAAAAAAAGAGCATAGAATAAAGTACCTGAACAAGAAGAAGAGAGACAAAAGAGGGAGATACTGAAAAAATGAAAACCCCTGATCGAGAAACGGTGTCAAGATTGGACGATCTCCCCAATATAGGAAAAAAAACGGCAGAGTATCTTGAACTTGCCGAAATTTATACACCCCAGGCTCTGATCGGCCAAGATGCTTTTGAGCTATACGACAGACTTTACGGAAAAACAGGTAAACGGTTTGACCCCTGCATCATCGACGTTTTTATGTAGGCTATTGGCTTTTATGGAAGGTGCCGATGCGAGTCCCTGGTGGAAGTTTACGGCTGAACGTAAAAAGCGTTCAGTACTTAGGTGAAAACTCTATTCAAAGAAGTCTTTAAACATAATAGACGTCCGGAGTTTGCTCAGGTGATGAGTTTTTTAAACTCATCCAGCTGGCTCAGCGGTTCAAAGGAGAGTTCATGGGCTATCTCTTCCTTGAGATTAGGTGATATACGCAGTGCTGTTTTCAGATCGATGATGGCTTCACTTTTATGCCCGAGCTGGGCATTGGCACAGGCCCGTTGCCAAAAAGCATAGCCATATTCTGAATCGATCTCCAGCGCTTTATTGCTCAGGTTAAGTGCCCACTCAAACTCATCAAGGTCTAAGACAGCATCTGCTTTATAGGCATAGACTTCTGCATCCATATCATTCAAGTTCAATATTTCATCATAGATCTCGATCTTTGACTGCAGGTTAGTCTCCAGATTGGCACGCATCCACAAGGAGTGGATCAATTGGGTGTCATAGATCTTCTTCTGGTTCTCCAATATCTTTTCGGATTGTTCCGTCAGTTTTTTCTGCAAGACATCAAATGTTTCATTATATCTTTCAGTGATCACCTGTACCCGCTCTTCAATGATCTGTTCGGTCCTCTTTCTTATATCGCGCAGAGAGTTCCATCCTGCAAAGATAAGCAGTGAAGTCGCTCCGGCAATCAGGTAGAAGACGTTTCCGATAGTATCGGTAATATAGCGTGCGGCTCTGTCGGTCTGCTCAATCTGCGCTTTGGCAACGCTCGTCTGTACTGAAACTTTGAACTGCTCTTGTTCAACACGAAGCGATTTAAGTTCATCCAGGATATAGCGCTCTATCAGAGGCTTCTCAAGTGGGCTCCCTTCCGTCTTTTCAGAGGCAAAAAGAGGATTGATAAAGAGTAGTGTCAAGAATAAGGATAGGTGGAAGTTCCGTAATAGATGTTTTATATGCATAGTCGTTAACCTTTTTAATTGAGGGTACAGTTGTACGAGTGTGGACATCATCCCCAGGAATGAAGTGTTTACATGGTAACGAATACGGTGTAAAACAAAGGTTAAACATTGATAGGTTTACACGATCTTTAGATGACTCTTTAAATTTTCAGCACACCCTTTTGCTCAAAATCCTTTCAGATAAAAACGCTATAGTTCCACTAATAATAATTATATGAATAATTGATGATGTAAGAATGGAATTAAGGTGAAAATTTGAAATTTGGCAGTAAAGAAGTGATCTTGTTTGATCTGGACGGGACGCTCATTGACAGTGCGCCTGATCTGGCCTTGGCGGTAAACCATATGCTGGAGACATTGGAACGTGAGCCTTTCAGCCACGACACTATACGTTCATGGGTCGGTAATGGAGCGCAGACACTGGTCAAACGAGGGCTTTCGGGCAGTACGATGATAAGCGAGGATATTGATTCGGAACTTTTTGAGCAGGCCTTGGAAGTCTTTTTGCGTTTTTATGCACAAAACCTCTGTGTCACTACGGTCACTTATCCCAATGTAGTAGCGACGCTGAAAAGCCTGAAGGAAAAAGATTACCGTCTGGTGCTTGTGACGAACAAACCTCATGCTTTTATACAGCCTCTGCTTGAAGGTCTTGAGATGGCAGACATGTTTGAACTGTGCATTGGCGGGGACACTCTGGCGAGAAAAAAACCAGATCCTATGCCTTTGCTGCATGTCTGCGAGAGTCTGGATGTTTGTGTGAGCAAGTGTGTGATGGTCGGAGATTCCAAGAACGACATCCTTGCCGCCAATGCCGCGAATATGCAAAGTATCGGTGTCTCCTACGGTTACAACTACGGCGAAGATATCAGCGTGTACGAACCTGACAGTGTGGTACATGATTTTCATGAGATCATAGGACTTTTGGATGCTACACACTGATCCCATGCACAAAGGGAAGATCGCAGTCGTTGGCGGCGGGATAGCCGGTTCGACGATAGCCCTTTATCTCAGCGAGATCGGTCTGGATGTCACCCTATTTGAAAAAGGTCCGAGCCTGGTCAACGGTCCGCCGATCTGTCATCTGCATGCGGGGGGTAATCTTTATAGAGAGATATCGCAGGAACAGTGCCTTACGCTGCTGAAACAGTCTATAGACCTTATCCGGTTTTATCCGGACGCCATTGATTACAGGCCGACAGTTATTGCTGTACCTGTGGATGACAGAGGGAAGCCCGAAGAACTCTACCCACGTCTTGACAGACTGCAGGCCGAGTATGCCGAACTGATCTGCTTGGACCCCCGAAACAAGGTCCTTGGGGAGAGTTCCGACTACTATCGGGTCTATGAGAGGGATGAGGTAGAAGCCTTGCAAAAACGGCCGCTTCCATTACAGCCTGTGCATATGGATGATTGGATGGTCCCCGTTGCCAAGCACATTGATATGGACAAGGTGCAGTTTCCTCTTATCATGGTTCAGGAATACGGGCTCAACCTTTTCCGTCTTGCTTCCAGTGCACGTCTTGTCCTGGATAGAAAGTCAAACTGCCGTATCTTGCTGAACCATAAGGTCACTGATCTGCAAAGGCAGGAAGAAGAGGGCTCATGGCTGCTTAGTTATGAGCATGAAGGGCATGCGAAAGTGGAGCGTTTTGATTTTTTGATCAATGCAGCCGGTTTTAAGACAGGTAGACTGGATGATATGCTGGGATATAAACGCGAACGTCTTGTCGAGTTCAAGGCAGCCTATGTCAGCCGTTGGGACGTATGCGATACTGTATGGCCTGAAGTGGTCTTTTACGGGGAACGGGGGACACCCAAAGGTATGGCCCAGTTCACGCCTTATCCGGACGGTCATTTTCAGCTTCACGGTATGACTAAGGCGATAACGCTGTTCGAAGAGGGACTGGTCAAAAGCACCAAGAAGAGTTCTCAGCCGGCATTGGATCGCAAATTTTTGGACAAGATCGAAAAAGAGTGGGAGGACGCTGATGCCCAGTCTCGAAGCGAGTTGGCCATACAGCATCTTGCACAGTTTATCCCCGCTTTTAAGGATGCAAAAGTCGTATCCAAACCGCTTTACGGCGCGCAGCAGATACCGGGTGTTGATGCCAGTCTGCGTGCGGCTGATGTCTCTTTTGAAGAAAAGAACTATGCCCGATGCGAGATCGTCAAAGCTTCTTCCGTATTAAGTATGGCAGATAGCATCACAAGGCAGCTTATAGACTTGGGCTATGTGGATGAAAAGATGTACGGGAAAAGGGATTTTTCTACGATGAAGCAACTCGATGAGTTAGAGATCAGCCGGTATGCAGAAGCATTGTGTATGCAAAGGGAGTACCCGGTATCTTTGACACAGAGGATAGTCGAGAAGAATCAGTGCTACGCTCAGGAAGAGGCGATTCAGGAGATGGGCTATAGTGCTCAGAAGGGCTACGTATTGGAAAGCAGTCCGAAACTGGCACTCTCTTCCTGGCCATAAGCTTCCATCTGTTGCTTCTGTTTTGATGATGCATTTGTATATTGAGTTTTAAACACTTTGCAAGTAAGCATATTGGCGATAAGTTATAATATTTCCTGATAAAAGTCGGTGTGATGGATATGCACACAGGCTT
>JBFEIF010000059.1:0-13656 GCA_041553795.1 Sulfurimonadaceae bacterium | reverse complement strand
GAAGCCTTTATAAGGGATATCTCGACATCGATCAAGATGGCATCAGACGGAAAGACTTACCGCAGGACATTTCCGGGCGGACTGCATGGGATGTTCAGGGAGACCTGTACTCAACTGAACAACTCAATCGAAGCGATCTCTTTGGGACACAGGACCAAGGTCCGCGGTGAGATGGCCGGGAAGTTTAACAAACTCGGTGGAGGTCTTGGCGGAGGTCTGACTCTGATCCAGAACGATGTCAATCGGGCTGAAAACGAGTCTGCTATCATCGTATCCAGTGCTCAGCAAACAGCAGATGAAGCTTCTAACAGCCGTGAAAGTGTCTATTCTGTCAGTAAAAAACTTTCTCAGTTGAACGAACTCATCGGTGCATCCCACGAAGGTGTCCTTAGTCTGCATAGCCGTTCCCAGGAGATCTCCGAGATCGTAGGTCTGATCAAAGATATTGCAGACCAGACTAACTTGCTTGCGCTGAATGCTGCTATCGAAGCGGCACGTGCAGGTGAACACGGGCGGGGATTTGCCGTTGTCGCGGATGAGGTCCGCAAACTGGCTGAACGTACGCAAAAAGCAACACAGGAAATAGAGATCACGATCTCAACACTTCAGCAGGAGTCCAGCGAGATCCAAAGCAATTCAGAACATGTCTCCGAATTGGCGACCAGTTCAAGTGAAGAGATACAGAGTTTTGAAGAGATTTTTACAAACTTTAACAAAATGGCTCAGACTTCTGCAAAGTCGGCAAACCTTATACAAAACCGCCTCTTTGTCACGCTAACAAAGATCGAGCATATTATTCTAAAATCATGTGCTTATTCGGCAGTTTTAGACGAAGAGGTGCGGCGTGAGTTTGGAAATGAGCAGAGCTGCAGACTGGGTGAATGGATGCAGTCTGACGGAGCACAGCGTTTCAGTCATACTCAGGCTTTCAGACAGTTAGGTTCACCGCATGCCAGAGTGCATGATAAATTACGTGAGAATATGCACTTCGTCGAGAACAAAACGACTTTGGACGGTAAAAATCCTGATGCTATCGTGAATAATTTTGAGTTGATGGAAGAAGCCAGCGCAGAGCTGTTCAAGACCTTAGATGCTATGGTGGTCGAATAAAAAACAGGTGAAGCATCCCTTTGTTGAGGGTGCTTCAGTTTCCGCAGAACAGAGAGACAAATCGTGTGCTCTTAATCTCCTCTCTTTTAAGTAACTCCTTTATCTCATTGTCAAGGCTCTCAGTGCCAAAGCGGTAGCATTGGCTCTTCCATACCAGTTAAAATGAAACAGGCCAAAGGCTTCGCCCCCAAAGAGGGAATGTTTTGAAGGCAGATAGGCATAGGTCTCTCTTTGTGTTATGCCTTTTTTTAGCTGATGTTCCATGGCCTCAAGAAGTGCCTCAAAAAGACGGCTTCTTTTCTCTTTCTCATTGAGACTTTTTAAGATTATAAGATACTCTGCCAACTCCGTATAGGCATGCATATTCGGATGTTCCAGGAGATATTTTGCCCTTGCCTTTGCCCGCGACAATATCAGCTCATTACTCTTTTGCAGACAGAAAGTGTCTGCTTTGTAGGCTTTTGAATAGGCAAGGTAAAAATGCGAAGGGCGCGTGTACCAGGTCGCGCATCTGTCTTCTTTACTGTTTTCTATGACATCCTGGACAAGTTCACAGCTTTTTTGCCTTGCGTCACGTGTTTGCAAAGGTAAAGAGGATATGGTGTTCTCATACATTGACAAGGCTGTAAGTATATTAAGATTGACGACACAATCGACATCGTTCACCAGGTCCATGATCCGGTTTGGATATTTTAGGGGAGCCTCGTCTTCCGCCCATGTCATAAAAGCACCGGTTTCCGGCTCCTTCCATTGCTGATTTAAAGGATGCTCTGCCTGGCGGTTTGCATCTGTGTATAAGGAGACGTTGCGTACAAAAGAATCTAAGAACTGAGGGTGCTGTTTACTGAGGTAAAACCAGGAAAAGGCTTGTGACGAGGTGTCAAAATCATTTCCGACGTCAAGTATACGCATTGAGGTATTGTACCACTGCGTATCAAAACTCCGTATCCACTCTCCCCCGTCTGTCCGCAGCAGAGGCCAAAAAGAGATCGTTCCTGAAGGCTCATGAGTCTTTTTTGCATCATTGACGTAGTGCTCCAATTGCTTATTGGCCAAGGAGTATATTTCTTCAAGTCCGGGTAGTCTGTAGTCCTTATGGACTTCTTCTAGCAGGATAAGGGTTTGAAGGGTCATAAAAGAGTTTGACTCAGGGATCTCTTTTCGTACGCCTGAATATTTTGGATAGGTCAGCCATGTTCCGACATATCGAGGGATAGGGTGCTCTTTTATTTGTGTTTGCTTGATATAGGCGTAAAGTTTAGCCTCAAGCGGAGGAAGCTCTTCTTTCGCCCACAGACTTAAGGCAAGTATTAAGAGAACTAGCTGTCTCACTGTTTGACAAAGACAGCTTTTGCAAAGATATCGACTTGGTCACGGACACACATAAATACCATACACGGCATCTCCATCCCAAAGTCGCTGACCATCAGTTTTGAGTTAGCACTGATAGTCACTGTCCCAGATTCCTGGGTTATCTCGGCATTCATAGAAAAGGGTCTGCTCTGGCCATGAAAGTCAAGTTTTCCGTTGATAGTATAGGCGGTAACACTACCTTTTGTGATACTTGCAACAGTATAGGTCGCCAACGGGTGCTTATCCGCTTCTGTTGATTTATGCATATGCTCATCACGGTCGGCATTATCACTGGAGAAGAGGTTCATCTCGACCCATAGTTTTCCTTTTAGGCTGGTTACATCATCGCCTTGCATCTGCATATCAGCATGCAGAGTGTTGTTCAAGGGGTCAATGGTACTGTCCATCATCATCTCTGTATGTGCCGCGACAAAACCTTCTTTGAGCTGCAAGCTGTCTGCAAGCAGAGGGAATGCCAGTAACAGGGCGAGAAGTACACTTTTCATAATCGATCCTTCGTGATAGGTTAGTTACTAATTATAGCACTTTGTCAGTGTAAAAGTTTTGAAAGCGCAAGAGCCAATCCTATCCCGGAAGCGATCCATCCTATAAAGACCATCATCGAAGCAAGCTTGGCAAGGCTCATCTCCTTGCTTAAGGCCGTAAAGACGATGAGATTGTAATAAGAGATAGTAAAGGGGTATACCATCGCGAGCAAGATCGGCAGTTCAAAATAAGAAAGGGCATAGCTCGCAGTAAAAAGAAAGGCTATGAAAAGATGCTTGACAAGGGTGCTTACATGAGTGAAGTAGGCTGCTATCAGTCCGATAAGGTGAAAGCATATGATAAGAGAGGTCTGGGTCGACCAGATGTTCAATCCGAGATGTCGTGAAAGTGTCTCAAAAAGATTGGAATCCAACAATATCCAGAGCATCAGAGGAAGATAAGAGATAAAGGTATGCGAAACGACCTTTGCATCCTCTTCGACCTTATAATCTTTGAGAACAACAGCAGAGACAAGGGCAACGAGGGAAAAGACGACAGCCATCCACTCTCGAGAATCAGCAAAGGTAGTAAAAGAGTAGGTACCGATGGTGTAGGCAATGGCAAAAGCGAAGAGCAGCTCTTTTTGCTGTTTCTCTTTAAAGAGATAGATGCCAAGCGGGGCCATCAGTCCGACAGAAACACCCAGAAGTCCAAGTGTGAAGGCATTATAGTCCGGATAGATAAATGATAGTATCAGCTGCAGACTGAGTGCGATCATGATCTTATGTACAGGATTGGTTATAGTAGCCCAAGCCTGACCGCTGAGAACAGTCCCCGCGACACCGCCGATAAAGATAGGAAAGAGTTTAAAAAGGTCGGAATGGTAATGCTGGGCAATACCTGTCTGTACGATCAGCAGGTAATAGCTGAGTTCAAAACCAAGCAGACAGACCAGAGCCAGAGATTGGATCATAAGCGCTCCCTCAGAAGCAGATAGACAAGGGCATATCCAATATCATAGATGCTGACAAGCAGACCTAAGGCATCAATACTCCCTATGTAGAAAAGCGAAAAGAAGACAGTACCGGTGATGAGTCTGGCGATAGAGGTCAGCCAGGCAAGGAAGTGCGCTTCTTTTGTGATACCGATGAGGTGCAAGATCCCGACAAAACCCATAAATCCGAAGACAAGGTAGTACTGGACATGAAATTCAAAGCCCAGGAGCGCAAAAAGGGGCGGTGCGGCTATAAAGAGCAACAGTGCCCCAAGTCCGTCAGATGCAAAGCCGTTGAGATGATACCACTGAAGCAAAGAGAAGCGTTTGAAGACAGATCTCTGAAGCATATAATAGATAAGCCCGGCTACAGCCAGAACACCGCCTGCAAGGCGTATCCACCACATGGCTACTATATCGACAGAAAAGAGACCTGACTCATCAAAGCCGGCAAGAGTGAGCGGGACAAAGATGATCGCAATCACATAAGACCAGAACTGTGCGAACTTCTCAGGAAGTCTGTAAAAATATTTCAGTATGCTCAGGGACATAAAGAAGATACCCAGACCGATGGCGACATGGGCATGGGCAACGATGAGGTCGTTACGGTGAAAAATCCATCTTAGCTCAGGGATAAAGAGGATGTTGCCTTCGACCATGACAAATAAAAATGCCCAAAGCGAGATGAGCAGGTAGGGTGTCTGCTTGAAGTCAAGTCTGGCATCCTTATACCACTTGATCAGAAGCGGTGCATAGGCAAAGGTCATCCATTGAAAGACCCACTCTTCGTTATATGAGAGTTCTCCTCTAAAAACACGCAGGCCCACAGATAAGGCATAAGCAGCCAGAGGCAGTATCCAGAAAATATGCCATCTTGCTTTGAAGGCTTCTTTTGCATGAAGTTTGATCATCAGATAAAACAGCGGTATGATAGTGAAACTCATACCCAGAGTATTGTCTCCGTGAGGTCCCATGATAGTCGCTTCGACCTGTCCGTAATTAGGGTTCATCAAGACGACAAGGGAGACAGGGGCAATAAAAAGGATGATCTTGGAGACCTTGACCCAAAGAGGCTGGATAGAGTATTGTCTGATAGACTTGAAGATCGCAATGATATAAAAGATGCCCGAAGCAGCAAGGATGAAGTTAAGCTCGTAAGCAAAGTCATAAAAAGCCAGTCCTCTTTGGCTTCCAAGTCCAATAGAGACGACGGCCATGAACAAAAAGAGATGCCATAGCAGAAAGTAGCTTCGCATCGGTGCGACTGCTGCATCAAGATTGAGTCCGTCCTTGGCAAAGAGTGCAAAAGGAAGAAGTGACAAAGCGAGCATGATCGGTCCATAGAGCATCAGGGTGATATGCAAAGAACGGGTCGTACCGGCATTGAGCAAAGTCTCATCGAGGATGTTGAGTCCGACAAGCTGTGCGGCGAAAATAGCACCGACTAAAATAGAGGCTAAAAATATAAAGGCCCATACAGGCAGGATATCGTTAATGAGTCTAGAGAATCTTTCCATCTCTCATCCTTATTGTTTTGTTGGCATAATCTTCTATCTGCATATCATGTGAGGCGACAATGACCGTAGTGCCTTTTTTGGCGGCCTTGGCTAAAAGCTCGTAGACGATAGTACTGTTGTGTGAGTCAAGACTTCCGGTCGGTTCGTCTGCAAAGATGACATCAGGTTCGTTTATCAATGCTCTGGCAAGGGCTACTCTTTGTCTCTGGCCACCCGATATCTCGTTTGGATAGCGTCTTGAGAGTTCGAGGATACCAAGCTCTTCAAGCAGAGCGTCAATATTCTTTTTTTTCTCTTTGAGGGCTGCAAGTGCAATGTTCTCATACACACTGAGGTAGTTGATAAGATAGTGAAACTGGAAGACAAAACCGATCTTGTTCTGTCGGAATCTGTCCAGGTCTTTGATACTATCGACGGACAAGCCGTGGATGAGAAGCTCTCCTGCAGAAGGCTTAAGCAGGGTAGAAAGAATAGAAAGCAGGGTCGATTTTCCGCTTCCGCTCTCTCCGCTCAAGAAGACAAACTCGCCTTCTTTGATCTCAAATGAGATATCATACAATATCTGCTCATGCCCGTAAAAATGCGAAATCTTTGATGCCAGTATCATGAGCATCCTTGATTGATCAGTAAAATAGGATCGGTCTTGGAAGCGATCCATGCCGGTACAAGCGATCCAAGAAGTGCCATAAAGAGTGTCGATGCAAGGACATAGAGAGCCGTTGCTAATGAAAGGGTGCCATTGACATATCCCTGAAGCATCTCGATATGCGGCAGCAGTTCCAAAACACCCAGACTGATGAGAAGCGCAAACAGATAAGCCGAAAGACTCATTATGAGTGTCTCGAAAAAGAGGTTTTTGATGATGAAAAGCCGGCTTTTTCCAAGAGCACGCATAATGCCGAACTCTTCTTTTCGGGAGTTGACGATCATGCTCATGACCGAAGCGATCCCCATCAGGCCCATAGCAAAGGCCAAAGAGGAGATGACCAAAGAGGAGTTCTCTATGATCTTGAACTGATTGTACTCCTGGACAAAGGCTTGAGTCGTCTTGACTTCAATATCGCTGTGCAAAGGCAAGATGCTTTCTACGATCGCATCTGTATGGTTTGGCGAATCCGAGCTGACAAGAAGAAAAGAAGCAGAGCGTGAGAAAAGTGTTCCGGCATCATCTATGTTCATCACGACACCGCCATCCTCAAATCCGATATCGCTGGTGTAGGAACCTGATATTCTAAAGCGTTTGTTTCCTATCTTGACACTTCTTCCTTTAAGCTGTTTTGAAAGGGTCTTGCCCAACAGCACCTGTCCCACTTGAGGATACTCTCCTTCGGAGAGCTTATAATGCGAAAGGTGGTTCGGGCTGACTCCGTAGATGCCGGCAATAGGGATGTGTCCTACAGGCGAAGCACCGACTATCATCGCGTAGCTTGATTTGACGTGGGGAAGCTTATCGATCTTTTCCAGAAGAGAAACATCGACATTGGAAAAGAAGGTGTCCGCAATTCCGCGCTGTGTGATGATGATGTCCCCATCGGTCTTGATCATCTTTGAGTACATACCGATGACACCCTGGGAGATGGAAGAGATCAAAAAGATAGCCATGACGGCAATGGTGATGGAAGAAAAGATCAAAAAACTTTTGAACGGATTTTTACTGAGAGCTTTAAGCCATATCACTTTTCAATAGCCGCTTTCAGTTCTTCGGGCGTTGTGATATAGGAGATGCTTTCTACTTTGCCATCTTTGATGTGTGCAAGCGTAACCGCTTCTTCTTTATGGGGCACAAAGTCCTGAAACTTGTCTTCATAGTGAAGATAGATAAGGTGCTTGTATTTTTGCATCTTCGGCAGCGCAAACATATTGGTGATGATCGTCGGCATCTTGTTGATGTCTGCAATAAATATTGCACGGTGTTTTGACATGTAGAAAGGGTCTTGTGTATTTAAAAAGTCATTGACAAGTGCACCGGTGTCTTTTTCAAAAGCGATGACGACAAGATTGGTCGTTTTTGGGACTTTCATCTGACGTCCCTGGGGTGTCTCGTATTTAAAGTTGTTTAATAATGAAAGGTCTGAATTGACCTGGAAAGAGGATGCACTTAAAAGGGCAACGCTGAAGCTTAAAACTGCAAAAATCTTATTCATATCTTGCCTCCTGGATGAAAATAATAACGATTATACTGTCTTTTTACTAATTAATCATCAAAACAGGGATCGCCCTCGGTCTCTAAAATCGGATTTTGGCTTCTGATAATCCAAGTTCTGTTTAAAGGCTCAAGGGATATATTTTTATACGTGTATCGTAACATACAAAGGTTACATATTTACATTCCGTTTACTCTTTTATATTAAAATTTTGACATCCAAACTTATGCATGATAAGGCTGGAAACAGGTTACTATCTTCCCCCAATTGTTAGTCCTGTATTAATCACTTATTTGCTTTTTACATGTTTAAGTGCCAGATCCCCCCGTCTGGTACTAATTTATCCCCCCTGCATCTTTATAAGTCCAATTTATTATGATAAAATTCTGCAACTATATTAAAGGATCTATTATTAGACGATGTGCCCTTGTAGAAGATGATACGGTCTTTATGGCCCTGATGCATGATTTTTTTGAGAAAAGGTCGTGGATATGTGACGATTACAGCAGTGTCCAAAGTGTCCTCGAGGGCGTTAAAAAGACGGTTTATGACCTTTATATCATTGATATTAACCTGCCTGAATCAGACGGGATATCCTTAGTCAAAGAACTTCGTCTCAAGTACCCTCACGTCCCTATCATCATGGTCAGCGGATACAATGATATTGAGACGATCATGGATGCTTACGAAGTCGGTTGCGACGAGTATCTGAAAAAACCTTTTGATCTGCGCGAGCTGGAGATAAAGGTCTCGAAGCTTATGAATGACAAACTGCTCGATTTGAGCGAAAATGTCAAGTATGATGTGGCGGGAAGAGTCCTGTATATTGATTCTGAAGAGGTTCATCTAAGTCAAAAAGAGTCGAATCTGATGCACACTTTTATGACAAATATCAACCGTCCTTTGACACATGGCTATCTTGAATCAGTGATTTGGGGCGGTATCGAAGACAATGGCCATGCTCTACGCAACCTTGTCCTTAGACTGCGCAAGCGTATCGGTTCGGGCATTATCGATACTGTTCAAGGAAAGGGTTATATCCTGCGTCTGAATACAGACAGCTAAAGTCTCCTTTTTATTGTCGGTATCTTTGATACCACAATTCCCCCCATTTACGTATTTCTATTAACAAGAACACGAGTAAACCCATACTGAGTATATAAAGAGATTCATCAAGGTTCGGCATATGTGCATGAAACAACTCTCCTGCAAAGAGAAGTATCAGACCCTGCAAGGTGACACCGATAGAGATACCGACCCATAGATAAGGGTTGATGCCAAGACTGGACCGGAGATCTTTTAAAAACGGTTCATGCTCTTTTAAGGATTGAAGTCCGTTGACCCAGATAAAGAGTATCATCGCCGTAAAGACTGTTGAGACCGCAATATCATGTCCGTGTGTCGCGATCTTATCGATATAGATCCACAATCCGATCAATCCGATAACGCTTGCGGCATAAAGCGTACGCAGGATCTGTATCTTGTCAAAAAATTGCTGCTCCGGTCGTATCGGTCTGCGTTTCATGACATCATCTTCTTCTTTGATGAAAGGAAAGGTCTTGTCCAGAGCACTGTCGGCAACGATATTTGCCCACAGGATCTGAACAGGGTAGAGAGGAAGAGGGTAGCCCATCAATATAGCTCCGGAGATGAGTATGATCTCATCGATACTTGTCGTGACAAGGAAGTAGATGGATTTTCGGATATTGTCGGATATGATGCGGCCCTGGCGTACGGCTTCGATGATGACAGAGAGATCATTGTTAAGCAGTATCATCTTGGCTGTCGCTTTTGCTGCTTCGGTACCGCTTCCCATCGCTATACCGAGGTCGGCTGCTTTGAGGGCCGGTACATCATTGGCCCCATCTCCTGTGACGGCTACGATCTCATCGTTTTCTTGCAGCAGTTTGACAATCCGGTATTTATGTTCGGGAAGCATACGTGCCCATACGGTAGTCTTGTCGAGATGCTTCTGAAGGGTATCATCATCCATCCCGATTATCTCAGGACCGCTGAGTACTCCGTCGCCTTGGGAGTAGATACCGACTTCTTCGGCAATAGCAGTCGCGGTTAGGGCATTGTCACCGGTGATCATCAGTAGACGGATACCGGCACTTTTTGCCGTTTCAACAGCCATTTTCACGTCTGCTTTGGGGGGATCGAGAAAGCCTACGAGTCCGACTATATTGATCTGCCATTGTTCGATATCATCACTTTCGTATTCACCTACCCCCATGGCCAGAACACGCAGGCCTTTTCTGGCAAAGTCATCATGAACAGCATCAAGCTGTTGAAAGTCTTCCGTGTTGAGTGCAAACTCCTTGAGGGACTCATAGGCTCCTTTGACAACGATCTTATGTTCATCATAGATGATATTGGCGCTGGCCATCAAGCGGTATTTTGTATCAAAGGGGTAGAAGCTTGTACGGCGAAACTTTTCTCGGATGTCTTCAAAATGTCCTCCCAGCCATTGGGCCAGAGCCGTGTCAATCGGATCACCTTTTCCTTTAACGGATTCGTTGGCAAGGGCGGCTGCGATCTTGGTAAAAGTCTCATTGAGGGCAAAACTCTCTTTGACTATGAGTCTGCCTTGCGTGATCGTTCCCGTCTTGTCGGATGCGATGACAGTCGTACTGCCTAGTGTCTCAACAGTCGGAAGATAGCGGACAAGGACATTCTTCCGGCTTAAGGCCATGGCCCCTATGGTCAGGACTAGCGTCACCACGATAGGAAGTCCTTCTGGTATAGATGAAACGATTTCTGCGATAACAAGCATCGTGATCTCGATGATCTTTCGGCCCTGGATGTAGGCAATAACTGCGACAAAAGCAATGAATAGCAATATGACGGAAAGATGCTTTTTGGTAAAGACCGAAAGAGCCTTGCTCAGAGGACTTTGCGGAGACTCTTCCTGTGCTTTTTCGGCTATGGTTGCAAGATAGCTGTTCTTGGCCGTGTAGACTGCGATGGCTTCAGCACTTCCTTTGACGACTACGGTACCCGAGAGAGCCATATTGTCAAGCTCATAAGGAAGTGTCTCTTTAGGCAGGTTTATCCTGGCTTGTTTGGAGACGGGCATTGATTCTCCGGTCAAAACGGACTCATCGATATTGAGACCTTCTACTGTAATGAGTCTAAGATCGGCCGGGACGATGTCACCTTCTTGCAGGAAGATGATATCTCCAGGAACGATCTGCGAGGAAGGCACACTTGATACCATTGTGTCACGTTTGACCTTGACCCTGCTTTCTGTCATCTTATTTAAGGCCTCAATTGAGGTGAGTGCTTTGAGCTCTTGCCAAAAACCCAGAGCTGTATTGATGCAGACGATTAGGAGGATGAGCAGAGCATCATCGTAATTTTTGATCAAAAAGGAAATGACTGAGGCAAAGAGAAGAACGATGACAAAGAGAGATTTGAACTGTCTTGTCAGAAGCGAGAGTCGGCTGACCTTGTGCTCTTCAAGAAGGTTCTTTCCGAACTCCTTCTGGCGTTCAAGGACATCCTCGGAGCTCAGTCCCTCCCTGCTGGCCTGCAGCATGGCAAATGTCTCTTTGATATTTAAAGCGTGGGCATGGTCTGCAATCTGCATTTTCTACCTTCTGCGCTTAAAACAGCCTCTGCAAGCTCATTTAGACTCTTTAAGTGTTATTTTTTAATATGATAGCAAAGATAAGGTCTATTTGTACTATTGGCGCTTAGCATAGATCAGTTTTTGGTATTTATTGGAATAGGATATGTCAAAGACAAAGTCAGCTTTTCTGGCCTCACTGTTTTTGCATAATAGCTGTCCCGTAGCTAGGATATATCCTTTTTTACCGTTCATCGGATCCAGTTGATTCAGCAGATAGCGGTCAAGTCCCATCTCAATATTATCGGTATACTTATTAGATATAAGGGGTTCACCTTTATTGTATTGACAGATCCCTGAGAGCTGTACAAGTGCAGAATAGGACCAGACCCCGAGATTGAGTGTCGCAAGGTCAAGTTCCTTTAGATCGAAATAGTCTATATACCACTGCAGACTGTAGCCCTGAAGCTGCTCCTTCGCATGTGTGATAAGAAAATAATCGCTACGGCTTTTACGCTTGACCTCAAAATCATCATCCGTGCCGACACATTTCATCCAGCCTTGATAGCCCGCAAGACGCTTCTGCTTGTAATCGCTTTTTAGACTTGAGAACTCAAAGTCAATGGAATCGAACTCACTTGCTATAGAAGCACCGAATTGTTTGCCAAACTGTACATGCCCTTTGATATCTTCGCAATAATCTGCCAGATCACCAAGCATCGCGAACTTTCCGCTGCTGCTTTTGTTCCGGATCTTGTATAAAGTCTGAAGAGGAGCTTCGGCAACGATCACAAAATCATTTTCTTCAACGATATAATCCTTGACGTTCCTGACAGTATCAGGTTGGACTCCATTTTGATAACCGTAAGTCGTTGAAGTCTTTATCTTTTCACTTGTCTCCTGTCCCATACGAATAAGCGTACAGCCTGAGAATGTAAGCAGTATGAAAAAAAGGAGTAAGCTATGCTGCAGCAGTTTAAAAATCATTATGTATAGTAGCATAGGGGAGTTTAATTTAAATGTAGTTACTGAGGATGAGTGGAGGCAGACCTGTACATCTTAGTGTGAACAGGTCCTAAGCCTTATGAATTAAGCTACTTGGTCACCTTGAATTTCGGCATATTCATAAAGTCAAACTTTTCACACAATTGATTCACATCATCCTCTATAGCTTCACCAATAAATATTAGGATAGATGGTTCTTTATAGGTATCTAATTCATCAAATGAGACATTGCCAAAAGAGTAGTTGATCACAAGAGGGGTCGGAACATCTTGAGTTTTTACGACACCTTTTACTCTGTATATGCTTTTAGGAAGCGAGTTTAAGAGTTTGTCTATGTCATCAAAGTTTATACCTTCTTTGAGATAAGCGACTTTTTGTGTAATAGAGTCTTTGGCAGTGTGATCAGCGTGTTGATACTCTTGTGCCAATCCAATGATCTCATCGACTTTGTAAACACCCTCAAATACTTCTTTATTCACAACACCCCGCTGGGCATTATTTATTACAAAGCTATTAAATATCATCTTGCCGGTAAGGGTGTTCTTGATATTGTACTGTTCTTTTATTTTTATGACCTCTTGCTTTGTAGCTTCAAGCTCTTCGTCAGAGACTAAGTCAGTCTTGTTCAGCACAAGTATATTTGAACCGCCAATTTGATATTTTGCAGTTGAGTTGTCTTTGTAGGAATCAAGGTTTTTTGAATCAACAACACAGATGACACCCTCAACAGCAATACCAAGGTTTTGCAAGGATAAAAAGATAGGAAAAGGTTCAGAAGCCCCAGAAGTCTCTACGAATATAATCTCAGGATTATATTTGTTCATAATCTCGATAACACCGCTTTCAAACTCTTGTGCCAGCTGACAGCAGATACACCCTTCTGATATTTCAAGTACTTCACTGTAGACATTGCTCAGTATATTACCATCTATGCCAATGTCACCAAACTCATTTACTACAATAGCGACTTTTTTATCACTAAAATGTTCTTTTACTGTATTGGTGAGCATGGTAGTCTTACCAACACCTAAAAATCCTGTAATTATAAATGACTGTATCATCTTGTACGCCTTAAACTAGTTCTAAATTGCGTGGATGTATATAAATTTGAAAGTGTTATATGTGGGATCACAGTTACAACTGTACCCAGGGTACAGCTGTAGTTTAATGTATTATTTTTTTGGATTTTCCAAAATTTGTTGTAAACCAACTTCTTTTGCCCATGCAGCAGTTAGGTCAAATGCCGCAGATGCAGTGTCAAGGTTCTTTTGGATAAGTTCTTGCTTCTTCTTAAACTTTTTCTCAATTACTGAGTCAAGTGTAGCTGTACCACCAGAAGCTGTATACTTTTTAAGGAATCTATCCTTGATACCTTCTTCAATCGCTGGCTTGCTAACTGTACCTAGAGCACCAAATAATGCACCAAGCATAGCCATGTTTGTCGCAAGTTCAGTTCCTGCATTATCTATAGCGAAT
>JBFEIF010000058.1:0-14005 GCA_041553795.1 Sulfurimonadaceae bacterium | reverse complement strand
TTTCCCAAAAACTGCAATACGGATCTCTTCTATCGCTGAAGGGGAGTCTGCTGATTCGATCTTTTCTATCCACTCGGTCAAAGTCGTTCCTTGGTTAAGGGGAATACCCTTAAGGTTATAATTACGCGATTATAGGCAAAAATCCATTACAATCGGCTTTAACTGCAATTGTTCTTATCTTTTTTATTTTTAGGTTATAATATTTTATTAAGAAATCGAAGGATAATACCTATGTGTATATTTTGTAAAATCGTAAATGGTGAACTACCAGCCAATCTGGTCAAAGAGAATGATGATTTCATGGCCTTTCATGATCTCAATCCAAAGGCTCCTGCTCACATCCTGGTCATCCCAAAACTTCATGTAGACAGTTTCAATGAGGTCTCTGCAGAGACGATGGCGGGTATGACAGGGTTTATCCAGGACGTCGCCGAGACGGTAGGAATAAAAGAATCCGGATATCGTGTGATCACCAATGTCGGACACAATGGCGGACAAGAAGTGAAACACCTTCACTGGCATGTTCTCGGCGGGACCAAACTCTCTTGGGGTCACTTTTCAGATGCAGATTCAAAAAACTTTTTATAAAGATATTTCATAAACTACGAAAGTCCTCTCAAGGGTTTTCGCCCCACTTTCTTCCCCGCAAGACATCTATAATCTCTGTTATAAAAAACACAGCTATCAAGACTATCAAAGCATAAAGCGCATACGTCATACAAGCCTCCTTTTCCAAGTTTTTCACAGTATAGACTATTAGAAAATTTACAAAGAAAATATTACAAATTTATAACTTTTTTTATTAATTTAAAGAGAAGAGGAGCCTGTTTGAAAGAGTCATATAAAGGGGAGAAGATTCCATAAATAATGGAATCCCAAAAGATCTAAAGTAAAGACCTCTGCTTAAGAAGGACAACATCCCTCAAGTGCACCGAAGTCAGTCGCACTTTCGCCCGAGATGATCTCTGCTTTGTCACGAATCTTTTTTCCGTTATGTGTGATAGAGTACGTGATCTTTGTCACACCGCGAATGGTATTCAGTGTCGAACAATAGGTCTCAATGCTCGCCATTACCCAGCGTGCTGCTATATCATCTTCAGCCGATGAGTTGAAACTGTAATCAAGATGCAAGGCATCAAATTTCTGAGGCATAGATTCTGCTCTGACTACATCACCGTCAATGACAAGATCTGTGACATCAATCCCCTGTTTCTTTGGGACCATGACCATATCGGTCGCTGTACAGCAGATGATACCTGCTAGGAAATATTCTATCGGACTTATTGTCGGACAATCGATAATAAAAGAAGACTTTGACGTCTTTGCTTCAAACTTCATCCCATCTTGGTGCGTGATTTTTACATTCATTCATTTTTCCTATATATATTTTTATGATCAAGTTTAACAGATCTATTCTCCTATGGTGTGAAGGAGAAGATCTTGTATTATAAAGCGTTTTCTTCCAACCACGTGTTGAATTTTGCCAGCTGTTCAATCGTGCGGACCGTCGATGTACCGCCTTCAGATGTCCGTGCATTCATAGAGTGCTTGATACTCATATAGGCCATAACGTTCTCTTGTATCCTCTCATCAATAGCTTTAAGTGCTTCAAAGGAGATATCGCTCAAATCGATGCCGAGTTCTTCTGATTTGGCGACAGCCTTTCCTGTGATGAAATGCGCTTCTCTGAAAGGGATATCGCAATGCTCCACAAGATAATCCGCCAGATCAGTTGCAGAAAGATGCCCTACCTTACAGGCTGCTCTCATGTTCTCTTCATGTACCGTCAAGGTAAGAAGAGACTCACGAAGTATCTTTAATGATATTTCCATTGTCTTGACACTGTCAAATACACCTTCCTTGTCTTCTTGGGTATCTTTGTTATAAGCCAGAGGAAGCCCTTTCATGACTGTCAACAGGCTCATCAGATTTCCGTAGACGCGCCCGCTTTTACCGCGAAGCAGTTCGGCAGCATCCGGGTTCTTCTTCTGAGGCATAATAGAAGAGCCTGTAGAGTACGCATCACTGAAAGTGATGAACTTAAACTCATAAGAGGACCATAATATCAACTCTTCTGCAAAACGGGAGATGTGCATCATCGTCATAGAGATATTAAACAAGATCTCTATGGCAAAATCTCTGTCGCTTACCGTGTCCAGACAGTTCGTACTGACCGAATCAAAGCCGAGCTGTTTTGCCGTACTTTGACGATTGATGTTATGAGGGGTACCTGCCAGTGCAGCACATCCCAAAGGAGAGATATTATTTCGCATGTAGGAGCTTTCAAAGCGTTCAAAATCCCGCTTGAACATAGAACCGTAGGCCATCAGATGAAAGGCAAAGTTTGTCGGCTGGGCATGCTGAAGGTGCGTCATCCCAGGGATAAGTGTCTCACTATGGCTGCCCGCGATCTTGTGCAGAGCAGTCATAAGCTCATGGATCAAAGACATGATCTCCTTGTTCTTTCTAAGGACATAACGGCGAAAATCTACTGCCACCTGATCGTTACGGCTTCGGGCAGTATGAAGTTTCTTTCCTGTCTCGCCTATGATAGCAGTAAGACGCTTTTCAATGGCCATATGAAGGTCCTCATCACTCAGCACCCATTCGAACTCACCTGATTCGATCTCACTCTTGACCTGAGTCAGGCCTTTTTTAATCGCTTCGAGCTCTTTTGTATTTAAGATCCCCTGCTCACAGAGCATTGTTGCATGTGCAATAGAGCCTTCAATATCTTCTTGATAAAGTTCTCTGTCAAACATGATAGAGGCATTAAACTCATCCAGAAGGGATGACGCAGCTTCGCTAAAGCGTCCAGACCACATTTTTTCCATAATAAAATCTCCATACTGTAAACTTGTTATCTATAAAACCAATTTCGTATTCTAGCGAAACTTAGTAAAAATGAGCTTGACGGCTAAAGCCTATTGACTGCTTTTCCATTGTAGGATACAGGAGAATATCCCTGCCCAAACTGACCCCTGAGATGACAAAAGAGAACTCTTCTTCTTCAAACGGAAGATCTATCTCTGTCAACATGGCATTAAGTGTGTATGGGATATCTTGTTTCGTTAAAAGTTCTTCGGCCTTCAATGGGGCCATCGGTATATCCTGATAACGACAGACAAGACTGAAGTTTTTTGTTTTCATCAACTTGTCATAAGGATTTTTATCAAGTCTCGTTGTCATAAACGTCGGTTTGCTGACCGCCTTTATCAACATCTTTCCATCCGAAGTCCTCTGAGTTGAAAGTGCCATCTTTCTTTTTTCCTGGACATGATCAGCCTGGGAATGGGTCAACAGAGCTTCATCCATCTGCAAGGAACAGTTAAAATCGGCCAAAGAGCTTTTTTCAAGACCGAAATTAAGCTTGCTGTCTACACTGACATGGATATCACGTATAACTTCCAGTGAGTCGAGCTCTTTGTCAAAGATTATCTGCCCTATCTTTTGGACAGCATAGGAGTTGGCTATATCAAAATCCACATTCAATCGCACCAGAAGCAATTCGTCATCCACAAAGTTTAGAGCTTCTTTTTTTTCTTGGCACACAGAGACGACTTCGAGATTTTTTATTTCACAAGCGCTCTGTATCTCATTGTTCTGCATATAACATCTGTTCTCTCGTTTATTGCATTCATAGACACGCAGTTCTTCCTTCGACTTACAGGCTTCAAGTTTACTCATGCAGCGTACCTGCTCAAAAGGATTCGTCATATCCGCACACTGATCACAGCGATGAGCACCGAACTTCAGACCGCATTTACCATCACAGTTCTTTAGAAATCCCGAACAATCTTTTTTGACACCCTCGCATGAAGGCAAACGTGCTTTGTCAAAGAAAAAGATCTCCTTGCTAAACCTGCTTTCATTCTCCGGCAGTTTCAAGAAGAACTTGTTGATAACGCGCAGGTCCATGTTTCTCAAAGCAAGGTTCATCTGCTTCGAAAGATACTTTTTACTCATATAATACGAGGAATGTCTTTGCAATGTTTCCAGACTGATTCCCATATTCTCCATCAAGGCACTGTCGATCTTATGACTCAACCTGTTCCTTGACGCTATCACATCATCTAATCGGACAATTTCATGTACCGGGTGAAGTTCACTCGAGCCAAGCATTGTCACACCACGCTCACAGATATAGGGCAGATACATCTCCATCTTTGTCTGGATGTTTACAGCTCTGGCAGAATGGAGTTTATAATCAGCCGAAGTATAGATATCTTTACCGTTGACACCGCTCATGATATTCATATCCACAGGGATCACAAGCGGCATATTTATGATCTCTATATTCAGCGTATGCATGAAACTTTTGACAGAGCCGCCGATTATATCTTTGTTCTCGCTGTTTTCTTCAAAGGCTTCCATCTGCTCTATACGGTCAAGCACTATCTCATTAAAATCTGTGTCTAACACAAAGACGTTCGTTCCAGCTTTGAGTCTGTGTTCGGCATTAAGATGGCCGAATATCTTCCGTTTCAAAGCATCTACCTCAAAGGAGAAAGCAACCTGTGAGCTTATCCTTTGGTTGTCCAGAGTAAGTTCTGGAATAGAAAAAGAGATGTGAGAGAAACCAGGAGCATCCAAATCAGAAAAATGTTTTGCAAAATCATCAAAGGTTGCATTAAAAAGAGAGGAAAACTCTTCTTTGTTTAAAAACAGAGCAGCATCGACTCTTTTCATCCGCTCGAAAAGCAATGTCGTCTCGTGCAGTGCTTCAACCTCTTGAAGTTCAACGGAAGTCTGATCCCGCTCTTTTCCAGTTTGGAACAGAGCTGAACAGCCGTCAAGAAAAAGAAGTAAAAATAATAAAATTAAATTCCGATAGATAAAATTTTTAAACATAAGACTTATCTTTGCAGTAAAAACTTGAGCAGGGATGGAAGAAGAACTATGCAGGTATCGAAAATCCGCACCTGCATAAAACTGTTAGTTACAAGCAGGAACGTTTCCGCTGTCTTTTGCATACTCGATCATAAAATCACGGATGTGCTTGACACTTTTCCCATATTTTTTACTGTCAAAATAACTATGGGATTTCTTGGCTTCTGCACTGTCAAGGTGGATCTTAGCCAGTCCTGCACCTTTGTTCTTCGTATTAAGCAGATCTTTCCACTCTTTCATACGTTTACTGGCAGCGATCTTTTGTCCACCGCCATGGCATTTACGACATTTTTTTACATACGTCTTCTGACCTTTATAAACAGCAGCTTCTGCAGCAGGGATGGCAAGCAGAGAGAAAACAAACATTAAAGCAAGGGAAAATTTCATAAACACACTCCATCTAAGGCAAGAACAAGAGGCCCTACCTAGCGGACTTTCTTAATTCTATTTTATTAATTATGTTTATTTTAATACCTAAAGGCTTAAAAATGCCAAAATAGAATTAATGAATTCACTCAATGGGATAAAAGCATCAAATAAGCATAGTATTTGAGTGAAAACGAAACATAAAACACTGACGGCATCATTTTATAATTGAAACTTATGTATTAAAGTGTCATCAATATCGAGAATACCACGCTCTCTAAGTGAGTTTAGAACGCTTGAAGTACACTCTACATCACCCGGCCATTCGCGTTCAAAACCGTCAAGTGTGTTTTTATTGGTACCGTCTATAAAAAGGATATCTTTCTCTATAAAAATGTCCCGTCCGGCATCAATATTATTGACCACACGCCACAAAAGCATATATGGATTTTCAAGATCATTTTTTTCTTCATCCACAAAGGCGACAATACGAAGCTGTTCTTCCAGCCCTTCGATCTTTTCAATGGTATCTTTCATTCTTGCAGATTTGTTGACAGAGACTACGGCGATCGGATTACGAGTCCTGCGCATATATTGTCTGACCCCTCTAATCGAGCCATCACACTCTTTCAATCTGCCAAGCAGTATATCATCATCTAAAAGTTCAGGTGCTTCTATCATCGGAGCACCCGTGCAATCAAGACCTAACTTACCTCCGATGAGCGCTTCAGGACTTGAATGATCCAGAGCATCCGTGATCCCTTCTGAGATCATCATCCGTGAAGGATGAAAACGGTTTAAAATATGCGTCACTATCGGTTCATAATTATTCAACCGGGGGGCATCATCACCGACAAAGATGGCATGTTTGACAAAACTCATCTGGCCCGCACCCCAGAAAGCATGCATAAACTGTTTTGCATGACCTTTGTACAAGGGTTTCATCTTTGCAAGAATAAGATTATGGAACACTCCGTTTTCAGGCATATGATAATCCAAAAGGTCAGAAGCATTGGTCTTTAACAACGGAAGAAATATACGTTCTGTCGCCCAACCCATAAACTTGTCTTCCAAAGGAGGCTTGCCCACTACCGTTGCCAGAAATACCGGGTTTTTCTTATGTGTGATAGCAGATACTTCCATAACAGGATAAGGCTCTTCAAGCGTATAATAGCCGGTATGGTCTCCGAACGGACCTTCAATTTTCAAATGTGAAGGATCCACCCAGCCTTCGATCACATAATCAACATCTTCAGGTATATATAAAGGGGTTGTCAATGACTTCACAAGGCGCGCCTGCTTTTTAGTAATAAGTCCGTAAAGCAAAAGTTCATTGACCCCATATGGCAGTGGTGCTGTCGCGCACCAGGTATACAAAGGGTCACCTCCGATGGCTATAGAGACCGGCATCTTTTTACCTTCTCGCTGATACTGGTCAAAAAAATGCGAAGAGTCTTTGTGTATCTGCCAGTGCATCCCCAAATGCTTATTGTCATACATCTGCAGTCTGTACATACCCAGATTGACAAGTTCTCCGTCCAGACTCTGTGTATAGACTTGTCCCATCGTGATAAAAGGACCGCTGTCTCCTTCCCATGTCGTCAGAATAGGAAGCTTGCTCAGGTCTGCGTCTTCTGCAAGATATTTGACTTCCTGACAGGCCCCCTCGCCTTTTAAACGCTTGGGAAAGATATTTTTCAGACTGAAAAGATCACCCAGCATCGAAAACTTGTCTCTGAAATTTGCAGGCGGTTTCATATGTAGCAGACTTTCAATCTCTTCCGCCACACCCTCTACTGAACGTCCGAAAAGAAGTTCTGTGCGGCTGAAAGAACCAAAGAGGTTCATCAATACCGGATCGCTGAACTTTATACCTGTTTTTCGGTCAACAGGGTTCGTGAACAGAAGTGCCTTGGAACTCTCTTTTTTAACTTCGACATAAGCGATATGGGGTATCTCAAGATAGATATCAAGTTCATCGTGGATCTCTATAAGTTCACCGCGGGAACGTAGTAGGTTGATTGTTTTTTGCATAAGAGGCTTCTTTTATTTTATACCGCAGCACCTGGCCCGTTTCAGCAGGCTATAAAAGCCTTGCATCTCTTCAGGCAATGCCTATCGGATACGTATTTTATAGATCTTTTTAATCCATCTGATCAGCGCGGGCAAGCAATTCTCTGGCACCTTTTTCAATAGCCAGTTGTGCCAGATCTTTTCCAAGCTGTGAATATTCAGTCTCAGACCCGGCCACATTTTCACAGATACTTTCACGGGCATTCGGAAGACCTAGCGTACATCGGGCTACGATCTCACCGTTTCCAAGCACTTTGGCATTAACACCGATAGGCACATGACAGCCGCCTTCGAGAATATCGACAAAGTCGCGTTCAATAGTGACTTCCATCTCTGTAGCCTTATGGTTAAGCTGATGGACAAGATCGAATATCTCTTTATCCTCTATAGTCTGAAGACCCAGAGCACCCTGTCCCATAGAGGGTATCATCTGATCCGTCATAATAGGATAGAAGTGTTTGACCGTTTCACTCAGACCCAAACGGTTAATTCCCGCAGCGGCAAGAATAATAGCATCAAACTGCCCTTCTTTAAGCTTTCGGATACGGGTATCGACATTTCCGCGAAGATCTTTGATCTGAAGGTCAGGACGTATCATCAATAGCTGCATCTTTCGGCGAAGGGACGAAGTACCGACAACAGCGCCCTGAGGCAAGGCATCAAGACTTGGATATTTCTCACTAAGCATCGCATCACGTACATCTTCACGTTCAGTGATGGCTGCAAGAGGAAGGCCTTCAGGCATAACTGTCGGTACATCTTTTAAAGAGTGTACCGCCATATGCGCTTCGCCTCTGAGCATAGCTTCTTCAAGTTCTTTCAGAAAAAGACCTTTGCCGCCGATCTTGGCAAGTGCGACATCTTGGATCTTGTCTCCTGAAGTGACGATGATATTGAGCTCTACTTCAAGACCGGGACGGAGTTCCTCAAGACGTGCCTTGATGTGCTTGGACTGCCAAAGAGCCAGTTTGCTTCCTCGTGTTGCGATGATTAATTTATCCACTATCTTTCCTATCTTTGATTACTTGATTAACTTAACGTTTCTGTACTGTACTTTTGAGATATCTTTTTTACCGTCAAAAAAGACAGTCGGCGTACCGTTGACCATATGTTCCTGAGCAACAGCCATGTCATGTTCCAGATGCTTGTTTACATAAGCTTCGTTGATATCCGCAAGTTGTATGTTTGTATTTAGAGCCTTGTTGAAAGCATCCAGTATCTTCTGCGTATTTGATTCGCGTCCGTCTATCTCGACCTTGTAAAGTCCGCTTACGACATCTTTTTTACCCTGTTTTTCAGCGACTACGGCAGCTTTGACCAAGGCAACGGCTGCAGGATGAAGCGAACGAAGTGGAAAATGATAATAGTAGACCGCGAAAGTCTTTGGATACTGCTTCATAAAATCCATTGCTGTAGGTGCAAAAGTACGGCAGAACGGGCATAACGGGTCCGAGAATATGACCACTTTATGTGCCGCATCCTTGTTACCGCTCAAAAGATGGGCATCATCATAAAACTGAGCCTGAAAATCAGGTGATATCACGTTGTTCAGCTTATCACCTGTCTTAAGGTCATACAACTCTGCCGTCACAATACCGTCACCGGCAAAATAGATCGAGCGCTGAGAGATGGGCTGCTTTTTATCACCCACTTTTGCTTCGCCGTCTAACTGGACGATATAGGCATTCCATCCTTTAGGATGTTCCATAGGAATAGTATTAACGACCTTTATATCCAAAGAAACGATATTCGGATTGGATCCGATACCTTTTTGTAAAAATGAGATCACCTGTGCTTCATTCGCAAATAAAAAACTACTTAAGCTTAGTACTGTTATGAACAATTTCGACATCAATGACATTATCTTCTCCTTTGTTTATTTTACATTCGCCGTTTGGCTTGTTAAAACGGCTGACTATCAAAGCGGTGAACACGGAAAACTGCATCAATACCCCGATAAGATCACTCAATATACCCGGTAGTATCAATAAGACTGCACCTAGAAGTGCAAATATATTCAATTCTTGGAACTCTTTCATCGTGATACAATTGTTAGACATGGCTTTAAGGCTTTCAGTCATCGTCGTCTTGACATTTAGCAAAAGGACCAGACCGATAAAACCCGAGAACATGATCTCGACAAAGGTACCCAGACCGCCCATAACACCTGCGACCTGAACCGATATCAGTACTTCTGCAAAAAGGTATCCAAAAAATATATAGATCATCCGAGTATCTCTGACAGTTTAGCTAAAAGTTCGTCTTTCTGGACTTCGATCTTCTCCTGTGAAGCTCTCGGTGCTATCTGTACCATCCCCTCTTCAAGGTTTTTCCCGATGATGACCGTATACGGAAAGCCTATCAGCTCAGCATCCTTCATCTTAAAGCCGAAACGCTCTTTTCGATCGTCGATGATGACTTCGACACCCTTTTTGGAAAGTGTCTCGTAAAGCTCTTCCGCATAAGCGACCTGCGCCTCGTCTTTGATGTTTGAGATCAGGATATTGACACTATAAGGAGCTGTCTCGGCTGTCCAGATACAGCCGTTCTCATCATGGTGCTGCTCGATCACGGCCGCTACAAGACGGCTGACACCCATTCCGTAGGTACCCATGATCATGTCCTGAGATTTTCCGTTCTCATCTAAGAAAGTCGCGCCCAGAGGTTTTGAATAGGTCGTTCCCAGTTTAAAGATATGCCCTACTTCAATCCCCTTTGTATAAGAGAGTTTTCCGTTACAGCGTGCACATCCATCGCCTTCTTGGACCTCACATAGATCAAAGCTTGCCTCGATGTCCAATGTGACCCCTGTAAGATGATGATCTTTTTCATTGGCACCGCAGATCATACCTGTCGCACCTTTCAAGGAGTTATCAAAGACCATCGTCACATTTTCAAGAGCGATCGGGCCCATAAATCCCGGAACAAGTCCAAGTTCAACAAGTTCTTCTTCCGTTACATCGGCAATATCAAGAGCGTCGACAGCATTGACAGCCTTGACTTCTTGCAGTTCGTCCGATCCGCGAAGGAAGTAAAGGACGATCTTGCTCTCATCTTCAAAGACAAGACGTTTTGCGACCGTCTTGACCATGTAATACGGATCGACATTAAAAAAGCCCTGTAGCTGTTCTATCGTCTTGATATCCGGCGTAAGCTTTTTTTCTGAAGGCAACGTCGGTACAGCTGCCGTACAGCTTGTCTCGGCACGTACCGCAGCTTCGACATTCGCGCCGTATTCACATAAGTCACATACTGCGATCGTATCTTCACCGCTGTCAGCCAGTACCATGAGCTCTTTCGAACCCGAACCGCCGATCGCGCCGCTGTCCGCTTCGACAATCCTAAACTCAAGACCAAGACGCTCTAGAATGCGTTTATAGGTCGCTTCCATAAGATCGAACTCACGGTCAAGATCTTCTTCCGTCGAATGAAAACTGTACCCGTCTTTCATAATAAACTCACGGCCTCTCATCAGACCGAAACGCGGGCGCGCTTCATCACGGAACTTAGTCTTTATCTGATAAAGGTTCAGAGGGAGCTGTTTATACGAAGTGACCTTGTTTCGTACGATGTTGACCATCATCTCTTCATGTGTCGGGCCAAGGACAAAGCCATTGTCCTTTCTGTCTTTGAAACGTAAAAGTTCTTTTCCGAACTTGTTGACACGTCCGCTCTCTTCCCAAAACTCGATCGGTGTCACAAAACTCAGCTCGACCTCTTGGGCATGCACGTTTGCCATCTCTTCGTTAATGACCGCTTCGATCTTTTTTATAACACGCTTGCCCAGTGGCAGGTAGTTGTACAGACCTGCAGCGACCTGAGAGATAAAGCCTGCACGTGAAAGAAAGATATGGCTTGCCAATACCGCATCTTTCGGGGCTTCTTTAGTCGTTGGAACATATAATCTTGAAAATCTCATTTTAACCTTTCGCTCTTAGGCGTATCAATATCTTCATCATACTCGCACAAATACTTCATGGCTTCCATCAAGGTATCTGATTCTGTGTCATGAGAGGCTTCGCGAATGCGTTTTGTAACATCATGTAAAAAGCGCTTCAATACCTGCTCGTTCATCTTTAGGGCCTGTTTTTCATATTCACTGGGGATAAACCCCTTGTCGATCACACGTCTTGTCTCTTTACTCGCACACTCCATCGCATTGGAATAGATCTCTTTTATAAAAGGCTCGATCGATAATGACTGCAGCCATTCAAAGAACTCTGCCGTATAGCGTCCGACGATGGAGTAGCAGAGCTTGGCTTCATCTTCACGCAGGGCCAGGTTCTCACTGACGATATCTTTAAGGTCATCGATCCGGTTGATACTCAGACCACTCATCTCACAGTCATCGATATCTCTTGGGATAGCCATATCGAACCAGTGACGCTCAAACGAAGTCGCTTCGACCATATCAGGCGTAATGATCGCGTGAGGAGCCCCGGTCGCAGTAAAGACAAAATCATATTCATTGATCGCATCCTTTAGCTCATCATACGCTCTTATGCTTACAAGACCGTTACATTCATCCGCGATCTCCTGCGCCTTGGAAAGTGTACGGTTCATGATCACGCATCTGCATCCGGCTGAAGTCAGGTGCTTGGCACACAGACGGCTCATCTCTCCGGCACCGATGATCAAGGCAGTCTTGTCTTCGAGGCTCTCAAACTGAGCCTTGGCCTTTGAAACTGCCACACTGGCTATTGATACAGGCTTGGAAGAGATAGAACTTGTGTTTCTGACTTCTGCGGCACACTTGAAAGCATACTGCATGGCCCTTGTTATTTTCTGCGCACAATAGGCATTGTCAAGAGCGAACTTATAGGCGTCTTTGAGCTGACCCACTATCTGTGTCTCGCCGACTACCATCGAATCCAACGAGGCGGCCACATTGAACAGATGGTGCATCGCTCCCTGGTCTTCGAAGACATCTGCACGCCCTTCAAGTTCGTTCATAGGTATATTGGAGTTCTGGCTTAAAAGCGAAAAGATGTACTGAGTCGTCTCTATGACGTTTTGTACCGAAGCCAGTACTTCAAGACGGTTACAGGTAGAGACGATCATCGCCTCGTTCAAAGAAGGATGCGAGATCATCTTGGAAAGGCATTTTTCCAGATCGGAATCAGAGTTCAAAGCAAGTTTCTCACGGATCTCTAAGGTAGAGTTGTGATGGGAAAAACTGATAAGCAGGTAGTGCATTAAAATTCTCTTTCCATCATAGCTTCCAAAATACCGACCAGCTCACCCTCGTCATGCCGTGCGACAGCGGTTATTGCCTCATCGCTAAGACTTCGGGCGAGAGCATAAGAACGTTCTACAGACTTATGCTCTTTCATCTGGGCTTTAATCCACAAGGACTCTTCAGGATCAAGTGTCTGAAGATGAGCCTTTTCCAAACGGCTTTGAGAATCCCCGTCAAGAGCCCGGTGAAGATACATATACGGCAGTGTCGTCTTACCCTCTTTAAAGTCATTCAGGGCCGGTTTTCCCAGGGTCTTCTCATCAGAGACAATATCCAGGATATCATCGATTATCTGAAAAGCAAGTCCCAGATTTTTACCGTACAGCTTATAGTCTTCGGCTTCTTTTCCGGCCAGAGTAGCTGCACAGTAGGCGGTCACTTCGATCAAAGAAGCTGTCTTCTTATAGATCATGTCGATGTAGGCCGCTTCATCATCATTAAAATGCTCACCCATCTTCACATCGATATATTCACCGATAGAAAGCGTCGTGACCGCTTGCGCGACAGCACGGGCAATACGTTCGTCAAAACTGACAAGCTCGGTAAAGGCTTTTGAATAAAGGACATCACCCATCATCACCGCGACCTTGCTTCCGTCTGTAGCATTGACAGATGCGACACCTCGACGTGTCAGCGCTTCATCAATAACGTCATCATGCAAAAGACTTGCCGCATGGATCAGTTCAATAACGGCTGCCAGTCTTACTGCTTCTTCCGAAGCTCCCGCGATCTTGAGTACCAGTTTTGCACGAAGACGTTTACCTTCGGGCAGGTTTTTAAACAATGTACTGATCTCGTCATTAGCCAGTTCTTCTATCCATGAAAGCATACATTTTTCTACAGCGTCTAACATTGATTTTTACAAACTCTCTTTCAGTTCTATAAGGGCTCTTTTTTCAGGATCATCGATCAAGATATCAAAATGCGCTTTAGAAGTTTTATGGTCAAACTTTTTAAATTTCAGGTATAAGTAAGGGACACGTTTAAACGTCGACACCTTTGGCAGAAGACGTACTCTGTAAGTGTCCTTTTTATAGTGTTTATATAAAATAAACTGGGATGCCCTGTCATTATAGTTCAGGTGCATTACCAAACCCTCTCCGGCGAAGAGTGTCCATCTGAACTTTAATACCTTCAGAAGCGGTCCTTCTCTTACTATCACCGTCTGGATCTGGTCTTTTTTGAGACGGACCTCTTTAGTGTAGCTCCATTCTGCTGCCTGTAAAAAAGAGGCTATTATAAGCAATACAAGAAGGTGCTTTAACATCTACTCACTTTTGGAAAGGATGGCTCCCATGGTAACAGTGAAGGTGCTTTCAGCATGGGCTTCGTCATCCTCAAACAGGGCTGCGAACTTACTCATATTATTGTCTCTTTTTAAAAGATTTTCAGATTATACCACAACTAGCTTAGTGTGTTTATAATACAAAAGTGAAC
>JBFEIF010000057.1:0-14095 GCA_041553795.1 Sulfurimonadaceae bacterium | reverse complement strand
CCATCCATCAAGATTCAAGTTTGTATCGATCCATTCATCAACGTTGGACGTATAATAAATTGAGTCATTAACTGTTTTATTTAAAACAAACCTAATAATAGCTAACTGCGTAGTACTTGCTTCTTTTACCGAATCATTTATACATGAATACCCAGTACTATTAAGTAGAGGAAAAACACTTCTATCATAAATCACTCCTCTCTTTTGAGAAGATAATAAAAAATCAAAAAGCACATATTCTCCTCTCAAACTGTGATCCCCGATGGGTAAAACTTTATCGTTAAAAAATATAAAGGGTAAAGTGGCATTATAATGACTAAATAAAGAATACTTAGTCGCTATATCAGAGATACTACTTTGTGACCATCGAAATCCATCTATCATCTTTTTAAGTGTTTGATAGTAGTCTCTGATTACACTATCCCAGAGCTTGTCAATTTCGAAAAATTCTTTCGTTACTAATTCGTTACGAGTAAGATTTAATGGAAATTTACCTAAATTGTCAAAAACAGATACTATCAAGTTTCTACTCGTTATCTTTGTTAATCCACAATCTATTCTCATCTTTGGAACACTAAAATTTCTAATCAATATACCATTACAATAAAGATTTGAATCGCCCCACATCCTCGGAACATATTTCCAAAAGTATCCCTGTAATTCAGTTTTTTCAACAACATTCCACTTAGTGAAAATATCTTCTTTTCTTATAATATTCGGGTTGTATCTATTGCTTATTTGCTTATTTTTAACAACTAGTATGTCTATTCTAGGAGTATCTAGAAAGTACCAAAACGACTTCCATTTGTTAACGTTATTTTGGTCATAGCTACTAGTACATTCAAATCCATTAACAATTTTTTGTAACTTTTCTTTATCCGATTGTATTGTTATCTTCGTACCAGTTTCAATTTTATCTGTAAAGTTCACTTGGATATCTGTTGAATTAAGCTTATATGAAAATTCTGTTGCTTTGCTAGGTGGTTGGCCTTCCTTCTTAGAAACAATAGAGATTTCACTTCCAATCAAGAATCCAGCCAACATGCCTATACCGAACTTCCCTGTACGAGGAACATAGACTTTCCCCTCTTCAGAATGAGTAGCCTTCCATACTTCTGAATATCGATATGAGGCCCCTATTTTCAAAAAATAGTCTTTTATAACATCAATATCCATACCTATACCATCATCCTCAATAATAATAGTATTATCATCCATATTAACAGTAATAATTATTTTGTATGGAATACTTTTTTTATTTACTTCTTCTCCAACTTCAAGACTGTACCTTTCATTACAAGCATCAACTGAGTTCTGAATTAATTCTCTTAAACCTATTTCAGGAACATTCCCATAAAGTGGTCCCACAAGAAGAGGTAATATTTTTTGGTTATCCGATTTAATATTCAATAGCTCAGGATAGAAGTTTTTATGATTTTGTTCAATAAAACTATTCAGATCGTCAATATTAGATTTAATCCTTCTTAGTTTCAGTCCAAGAGATGCTAATTCAGGGTATCTACTATATACTTCACCATTAACAGCCCAAAATGAATCTAATTCTCCTTGAAAACCAGCAAATAATTTCTTTACACTTACTAACGTTAGCGCATCATCTGGCTGTGCCTCGACAAATAAAAGTTCAGCATCAGCATTGTTCTTAGTAGAACTTAAAATTGATAGATGCTTTTTCCACTCACGAATTGAAATTGGACTACACATCCCTTTACCTTTTATTCGGAAAAGTATTTTTGGTGTTCTGTTTTGTTCAAACTGTAAATAGTCTGCAATTCTTAGAACACCCATTAAAAAAGCAGGATGAGTATTTCTATATTCTCTTGCATTTTGCTCACCACCTAATTCATCCACCATTGTCCGCAAATTATAATTATGACTTCTTGCAATAAAACCAGAAAGCTCATTCAGCGAAGTAAAATCACTATCAAAAATCTCCTCTGATCCGGCTTTGCAAGGAATTCCATAAGATGCAATGACTTGCGCTATATCTGCATGATACCTTCTTATAAAATCACCAATAACAACTTTTTGATTATCCTCTAAGTTTGTTTCATGCACATCTGGTAAAACAACAGATTCAAACTTACCAAAAAAGTTATACCAATCAAGCTCTTCGAATCTACTTACATCTTTTTTGAAATCTTCCCATTTATCTATCCATGTTTTTTCAATTTTCTTGTTGAAAACGGCACCATTAAACTTGTCATTTGCTAATAGTTCCCACAATCCATACCTATCAATATGCATAGCACTATCATGTAATAAAATTGCTGACACCAGAACAAAAACATCTTCAGGGGTTAGTACATCCCAAGACAATTCATTTATAATAGTTTCAGCGGTATAAAGTACGCTTTGTATGTGCTCTATTCCATGGTCTGTATATTCTGGAAAAAATTCAAGAGTATTATCTTTAACCCAATCTGAAAATGCGGTTGTTAATCTAAGTGTTTCACCTCTATATCTATCATTTTTTTTTAATATTGTTTCAAACTTTTCTGGTAAAACAAGTGTCATAAGTTGAGCCTTTCATATTTAATTACTCTTATTTAAAAAAGGTCTGCCTTCAGCAACCCACTTATAAGTTTGAAACATCATCGGTGTCAATTCCAAACCAGTAGAACCGTGACGCTTTACTTTAAAATAATGATTGCTAACATACTCTACCGTTGGTATTTCTATTTCTTTATATCCATTTTCATTTATTAGATAAATTGTAGGAGCTTCTTTATATGGTTCATAAAATTGGACTGAATATGGTCCATAACCAGAAAATGAAAATGTACCCTCTTGGATTAAAGTATCATCAGAAACTTGTTTTGAATAATAATTTATTTTATTTTTTACATTTTTGACAACATTACTTCCAGGAAAAATCAAAATATAGACAGAAAAAGAAACTGCCAAGACAAACATAGCCACAAGAACTGATCTCATTTTTCCTTTTTTCCCAAATAATTCAATTAGTAATCCAGCAATTGATGCACTACCTGAAATAACTGATAATATCGCTATGCTACTTTCCATATAATATATTCCTTTATGTATTTAAATATTTTATATTATTTAAGCTAAATAAAGCCAAACATCTAAGATAAAACCAATCAGTAGTGATATTATTCACATTATAGTGCCCAAACTGTGACCAAAAGTGACCACTATTGAAGCAGTAAGAGAGAAAAATAGAGTTACGAACGACCTATTTATAGTTTTTTGTAGTTATTTATATTTAGATCAGGTCAATCCAGTATCGGGAACCATTGAAGCAAACTATTCTATCCTATAAATTTACACTTGCTAAAGCACTATATTATTTAAAAGCTTCATCCTAAAAATTTAATAAGTTATTGCAACTTCGGTTAAAGTAACGTCATCAATGGTGTCAAGGACTGCCTGTGTAGCTTGTACCGTGTTTCCTGTTCCTAGATGGTCGAATGTAATTGCGCCAACATTTATTAATCTCATTATTGAGTTGTCCGCATGAAAAATAAGGTCACCAATGTCACAGTTGATTAGTTCGAATGTCGTTCCATTTCCAGTAAGAGAAATTTCATCATAATAAACTGAGTTACAATCATAAGAAATGTCTAGTGCATCTCCTGTTAAAGCTAAATTATTTACAGTAACCGTTGTAGTTTCTCCACCGCCATCGCCACCACATCCAATTAAAAAAAGTGAGGTTACAAGTCCAATTAATAACGTTTTTATCATACAAGTCCTTTTGAGTGTGAGGATTATATGTTTTTAAAGATAAATTAGAGTTAAACAGGGTGAAACATTCACTGTTTGAGACAGTTTAGTCTATTTAGGCGCTATTTATACACTTATTCTTTTAAGTCTTTACCATCCATTATCAATGCAATCATTACTCCTGTACGTATTTTCGCGTACTTCTTTATCTTATGGCATTGATACAAAAAATAATGTAGATTAATTGATGAACTAATTCGGAAGAAGGGTAATGACAAAGGCTTATCTTTTAATAAGATGATTTGACTGTGTCCAAACTGTGCCCAAATATGACTGAATATGACTACTGTTAGAATTGAAAAAGCCCTGTATTAGCCTATAATAGGCACTTGTATTGCCATTCAAGTCCGCCCGGCGGTACCACCCCAATATTTTAAATCCATCAAAGTTATCAATCAATCCATACACTGATATATGTATCGTATCACGCCTACAATATTTAAGTTATAATCACAAAATAACAATCTGATCAATATTACATTTTTGTGTCATTGCGGTAAACATTTATAAACTGTTTTGACACAATTCGAATACACTATGTTTTTATTACAGTCATGGAGTCACAGACAATGAAACACTATACGTTAAAAAGTCTCATCAAAGGCAAAACGTCATCTATTCGTACCGAGATGACCCAGGAACGGATGGAAGGCTTTGTATTGGGAAAAGCCCAGGTGATAGAAGAACAAAAAGGCTATATACTGTTTAGATATCAGGGAGTCAAGATGGCACTGATCTCTGATGAAGAGCATGACAGGATGAGGATCATTGCCCCCATAACACACTACTCAAATCTCGCCCCGAAGATCAAAGACAGCTTGATGCACTCAAACTTTCATCTGGCCTTGGATGCGCGTTATGCCGTCTCTGAAGACACTCTGTATGCAGCCTTTATCCACCCTCTTTCAACTCTGGTCCAAAAGGACTTGGAAAGTGCGCTCAATCAGGTCTATAACCTCTGTTCAAGCTTTGGCAAGACCTACAGCAGCGGACAGCTGGACTTTACAAACAAAAAATGAGCAGACAGAGTTAACATTTAGTCGATGATCCAAACACCATTATCCACATACTCGCAGTAAAACAGGTACGACTTCTCTTATGACATATCTGTTTATGTTACAATCCTATCAATATTTTCGTTTCCGGAGTCTTCGATGAGTTTTACTATAGGACATAAGCAGGTCATTGACAATCTTTTTTTGATCTTTTCTTATGGACACCGTTTTGACACACTGACAAGTTTCCGAAAACATAAAGAAGCCCCTTGTTTTCTATAAGGTTTCTACTCTTCCTCGTCATTTTGGCCAACACTCTTTTTTCTGAGCAGATCAGGTCCCAGTACTCAATAAAGAGTCTTGACTTCAATGCTTCGGATGTCTACCCTCAGATCAAAGATGATTTTATACTCTACCGCTTTGACAAGAACCAGTACCACAAGGCCTTTTCATCCGACAATCTTGCAGGACGTTTTAAAGAACACGGCGTGATGCTCTCCAATGAGATTCCTTCTATTATCCATGTACAGCGAAAATCAGATGTCAAGCTGGATCGTCTCAGAGAAGAGATCCGCTCCTACTATTATGAGCACTATCCTACTGTAAGTATCAAGGGGGTCTCGGTCAAGTCCAATACTTTTTTGAGTAAACTCCCTGATGAATACCAGCTCACCTTTAAGCCTAATGCCTATCTCTACCGCCGTTCCAGTCTTCAACTGACATCCAAAGACAAGAAAGAGCGTTATTTTTTCACCTACACACTTAATGCGACCATAAAGCTTTTTAAAGCAAGGCATAACATTAATCGCGGTAAAATTCTGACTCGATTAGACCTGATATACAAAGAGATTGAGTTTAAACGGTTAAAAGGTCTTCCTGTAAAAGATTTTGACAAAAATCAATACCGTTTAAAGAAGCGCCTGCCTAAGGACAAAACACTTTACGCGCATGACATCGAAGAGCTGCCCTATGTCTTAAAAGACAAACCGCTGAATGTTCGTCTGATCAGCGGAAAAGTACACCTTGAGTTTCAAGCCGTATCACTTGAAGACGGCAACAAAGGTGCTCATGTCCTTATCCAAAAGACAGACGGCAAGAAATTAAAAGCCAGAGTGATAGGCCGAAACCTTGTAGAAATTGAGTAAAGAGAGTATGAACAAAAAGATCATTGTAGGTATAAGCGGTGCCAGTGGTGCCCATATCGGTTTCAATGTCCTAAAACTGCTTCCTAAAGGGAGCATAAAGCATCTTGTCATTTCTGATCATGCCAAAGTCGTACTCGACAAAGAAGCTGATATTAAACAGTATGATAACAGTGACATAGGCGCTTCGATCGCCTCAGGCTCTTATGGTGCAGATATCATGATAATCACGCCATGCAGCATGAACACACTGGCTAAGATAGCTTGCGGGATAGCCGACGACCTAATCACAAGAGCAGCTTCTGTGATGATCAAAGAAAACAAGAAACTGCTTCTCGCACCCCGTGAGATGCCCTTTTCTGCTATAGCACTGGAAAACATGCTCAAGCTCTCCCGGCTTGGTGTTATCATCGCACCGCCGGTCGCAGCCTATTATGCGCAGACCAAGAGTATTGAAGAGATGGAAGACTTTTTTATAGGCAAATGGTTTGATCTTTTGGATATTGAGCATGATTTATATAAACGATGGAGCAGCGATGACTAAAATAGCCTTATACCCCGGCACCTTTGACCCGATAACCAACGGACATTGTGACATAATTGCACGTGCACTTAACCTTTTTGATGAAGTCATCGTTGCCGTTGCCGATTCACGTGACAAGAAACCGCTTTTTTCACTTGAAAAACGTGTCCTCATGGCCGAAGCAGCGACTTCGCATCTTAAGAACGTCAGGGTCCTTCCCTTCAACAACCTGACGGTAGAGTTTGCGGCTGAACTTAATGCCAGCATACTTATCCGCGGCCTGCGGGCTATCAGTGATTTTGAGTATGAACTCCAGCTTGGATACCTTAACAATTCGCTTGATGCCAATATTGAGACCGTCTATCTTATGCCTAATCTCAAACATGCTTTCATCAGTTCATCGATCGTGCGAAATCTTCTTAAGTTTAACGGGAAGACATCGCACCTTCTGCCGACAAAGGTCGAGGGCATGATCAAAGAGATGAATTCATGTACATTGTAGTCGAAGGTATAGACACCTGCGGGAAAAGCACTCAGATGCAACTGCTGCAGGAAGCTTATCCTCAGGCGATCTTGACCAAAGAACCGGGAGCAACCGAACTGGGAAGCAAGATACGTGAGTTAGTCCTTTACAGTGACGACCTCTGCCCTGTCACCGAGCTTCTGCTTTTTTTGGCAGACCGAAGCAATCATGCTTCCTCTGTCATAAAGCCAAATCTCGGACGTCTTGTCATCTCCGACCGTTCCTTGGTCTCAGGGATGGCATACGCCCTTGCCTCAAACAAGTTCGAGTTTGAGTGGCTTAAGACACTGAACCGTTTTGCTATGCAAGACATTATGCCCGATGCGATCATCCTCTTTCAGATAAAAGAAGAGACTTTACGTGAGCGCTTGGGCGAGAAGAACCATGATATTATCGAGCAGCGCGGCATCGAGTATATGCTCGATGTACAGCGTCAACTCCGTTTTGTCTCTGACTCGCTGGGAATAGAGACACTGATCATCCATGCAGAAGAGAGCATAGAAGCCATACACACACAAATCAGCAATTTTATCAAAGGAAAAATATGATCCGTTCACTTCGCGGAATGAATGACACACTCGAACCAGAAGACTCAGCACGTTTCAGCTACTTTATCGAGACTGCTACGCGCATAGCCAAAAACTATGGTTTTCGTTTTATAGAGACCCCGCAACTGGAAGAGACAGCACTTTTCAAACGCTCTGTTGGGGAAAGCAGCGATATTGTCGGAAAAGAGATGTACCAGTTCATCGACAAGGGCGACAACGATGTCTGTCTGCGTCCTGAAGGTACAGCCGGTGTCGTGCGTGCTTTTGTACAAAACAAATACGACAGACAAGAACAGACACACAGGCTCTTCTACCACGGGACGATGTTTCGTTATGAACGTCCCCAAAAAGGCCGATTAAGACAGTTCCATCAGTTTGGCTGTGAAAGTTTCGGCGAAGCTTCCGTGCTGGAAGATGCTTCTTTGATCTTGATGGTCCGCGATATCTTTGATGCTCTTGGCATAAACTTCACATTGAAGCTCAACTCTCTTGGGGACAGTAACTGTATGCCGCAATACCGAGAGACACTAATCAAGTTTCTTGATTCCAACGAAGCAGATGTCTGTGAGGATTGTCAGCGCAGAAAAGTCACAAACCCTATACGTGTCCTTGACTGTAAGAACTCTCACTGTCAGGTGATATATGCCGATGCACCGAAGCTTATGCAGAACCTATGCGCCGGATGTAACACCGACTTTAAAGCGCTGACAGACATCTTGGATGCTCAGGGCGTGGCGTACGAGATAGATACGCATCTTGTGCGCGGATTGGACTATTATTCCAAGACGGCTTTTGAGTTTGTCAGTACCGAGATCGGTTCGCAGTCTGCCATCGCAGGCGGCGGTCGCTATGACAGACTGGTCGAGTTTCTTGACGGACGCCCTACTCCTGCTGTCGGTTTTGCCATCGGTATCGAACGCCTTATGGAGCTGATCAAGATGCCTGAAGTTACTAGAGAAGGCTATTATTTCGGTGCGATGGACGACAGCGCTGTCAACAAGGTCTATAACCTGGGAATGAAAAAACGAAAAACTGACATCACGACTATAGGATATAAGGGACGAAACCTGAAGACCCATTTAAAAGCAGCTGACAAAGCAAATGCAAAATACTGTGTTATCCTCGGTGAAAACGAGCTGAATACTGGTACAATATGGATTAAGGATCTTGAGAACAAGACTGAATCCGTTATACCGCAAGAAGAACTCTAAACCGCCTGTCTGTAAAAGGATGTCTTATGATTGAACAGTTAAACCATTATTTTATCCTGTTCTTCGAATATGGATTTTTTCTAGGTCTGTTTTTTTTATTTCACCTTTTTATCTATGACCGCTTTATACAGCGTAGGCACCAATTATTGATCAACTATCCTGTCATCGGCAGGATGCGTTATTTTTTTGAGATACTCCGCAATCCTATGCGGCAATATTTTGGCGAAGAGACATTTTATGAGTCCAGGGATAAGATCGACTGGGTCTATAAGGCGGCAAAGGATGTACCAAACTTTTTGTCTTATTCTGTTTCCCAGCCTTTTCACGGTTCACGATTCATAGTCAAGCATTCCAATACAGTGCTGAATGATTCAGAGGTATCAGATGATTTCTCACTCACATTCGGAGCAGACAGACCGAAGCCCTTTAAGGCACGTTCCGTCATCTTCCGTTCAGCGATGAGTGATGGGGCTTTAAGTCCTGAAGGGACACGTGCCTTTGTCATCGGTGCGGCCAAGTCCGTCTTTCCGCTTAACACCGGTGAAGGAGGTCTTACCTCAAACTATTTTGTCACGCATGCACCGGACCTGTCCAATGCCGAGTATCTGGAAGTCGTCAACAGTACCCCTTATGCAGAGTTTGTTTTTGCGCTTACAAGTTGGTTTTTCAACCGTGCACTTGCGATCAAGGCTTACCGGAGGGTATTGCTTCACAAGCGTACAGAGAACACCTATATCTATGATCCGCAAAGCCACGCCTTGTTTCGTCCGAAATGGGATGCCCCTTTGAGTGCATTTCCAGAGGATGTCCCTGCTGACATGCCGGATCTGATCCTTCAGATCGGTTCCGGTCTTTATGGAGTACGAGACAGCGATGGAAAGTTCGATCCTGACCGCTATGCGAAAGCGATGCGCTTTTGCAAGATGACAGAGATCAAGATAGCGCAAGGAGCAAAACAGACAGGCGGAAAGATCATGGGCTCCAAGGTCTCTGCTGACATCGCCTACTATCGCGGTGTCGAAGAGGGAAAAGACCTGATCTCACCAAACCGTTTTCCTTATGCAAATTCGCAGGAGGAGCTGTTTGACTTTATTGGCACCTGTCAGGAGATATCCGGAAAACCTGTCGGGATGAAGATCGTCGTCTCAGACAGCAAGCAGATCGAAGATATGGCCAAGATCATTGCGGACAGGAAACAACTTGACAAGTCGATTCCTGATTATATCGCCATAGACAGTGGTGAAGGCGGATCAGCGACAGCACCTCTTGAACTGATGGAATCGGTTGGATTGACAACCAACAATGCTTTGTACATCGTTGATACGATACTGAGAAAACATGGGATAAGAGAAGATATCCACCTTATCTCTTCAGGAAAAATACTGACACCTGACGATGCCGTCATCACCCTGAGTCTTGGTGCTGACGCTGTCGCTATCGCACGCGGGTTCATGATGAGCGGCGGCTGTATTCGTGCCCGTGTCTGCAATGGTGCAGGCGGACACATATGCCCTGTTGGGCTCGCTACCCAGGACCCCCGTCGCAGGGCATCCTACCTTGTTGTACGCAAGTCAAACGAGATCGCGAACTACCATAAGAACATGATAAAAGGAATAAAGACGATGCTAAGTGTAACCGGACTAAAGAGGGTCAGTATGTTGAGCAAAGACAATCTCTCTTACAAAAACAGCAACGGCGAAATATTTTTCGATATAGACACCTACTTTCACCAGAAACTTCACGTATAGGAATGAAAAAGATAATGAATAATTACGGTATTGATATATGGGGTGATGACAATTTCATCATAAAAAATGCGGAAACCACGGTCAACCATCTCAGTAAGCCATCCTTGCTGACAATAGTCAATGAAATACGACAAAGCGGACTGCGCGGTCCTATAATACTCCGCTTTCCGCATCTGATAAAAAAACAGATAGATATGCTTTATACTACCTTTAAACGTTCGATACATGAAGTGAATTACAAAGGTGATTTCAAAGCTGTCTTCCCGCTCAAAGTCAATCAGTACCCGCAGGTAGTCAATGCGATCAAGACACATGGAGAAACATTCAACTACGGTCTTGAGGCAGGAAGTAAGGCTGAGTTGATACTGGCCATGTCACAAACAGCGCTTGGTGCGCCCATCACTGTCAACGGCTTTAAAGACACGGAGATGATAACCTTAGGTTTTATGGCTGCACAAATGGGACACAATATCACCTTGACCATCGAGGGACTTGCAGAACTTGAGTCTATCATAGAGGTCTCAAAGACATGTAACCTCAAAATACCTTCTATCGGTATTCGTTTACGTCTGCACAGTTCAGGCAGTGGTATCTGGGCAAAAAGTGGCGGAAGTGACGCAAAATTCGGTTTAAGTGCCACCGAACTCCTAGAGGCGATCAATCTGTTAAGAGAAAATGACCTGTTGGATTACTTTCATATGGTCCATTTTCATATTGGTTCTCAGATGGAAGACATCACGCCTTTAAAACGGGCTTTAAGAGAAGCCGGAAACATCTACGCAGAATTAAAAAAAATGGGTGCAGAAAAACTGCATGCCATTAATATCGGCGGGGGTCTGGCAATCGAATATGCTCAGCACTCTTTAGACAGACTCCGTACCTATACCATTGAAGAGTTTTCCAATGACGTTGTCTTCTTACTGGGTGACATCATGAACAAAAAAGGTGTCGAGCATCCGGATATTTTTACCGAGTCCGGCCGTTTTATCGTTGCCTCACATGCAGTCTTGATCACACCGGTACTTGAACTTTTTTCTCAAGACCATCAAGAAAAATCACTTCGTATCAAAGAAGTCAACCCTCCTTTGATCGAAGAGTTGCTGGAACTAAACAAGCTAGTCAATACTAAAAACTCGATCGAGTACCTGCATGATGCACTTGACCACATGGAATCGCTTTTCACCCTCTTTGATTTGGGCTACATAGATCTTCAGGACCGTTCAAATGCGGAGATCCTTGTTCACGTCATCATCAAGAAAGCACTTCGTCTTTCCAAGGGCTATCCGACGACTGAGCTTGAAAAACTTCAGATAAGACTGCAGGAACATTACCTTATCAATGCCTCTATCTTCCAAAGTCTACCGGACTACTGGGGACTTGGTCAGAGATTTCCGATTATGCCTTTGCACAAACTGGATGAGCCTGCTCTTCGATCGGCAAACCTATGGGATATCACCTGTGACAGTGACGGAGAGATCGGTTTTTCCACTTCTTCTCCTTTATACCTGCATGATGTGGACCTTGATGAAGAAGAATATTTTCTTGGTTTTTTCAATGTCGGTGCTTATCAGGAGACATTGGGTATGAACCATAACCTCTTCTCTCATCCTACCGAGTGCAGCGTTATCATCACGCAAAAGGGATACTCGATCGAAAATATTGACGAATCAAGCAGTCTTCTTAATGTCATCTCAAGCCTTGGATATGATGAGACACAAATTTTAATCCAGCTAAAGAATTCATTGGCACGTTCGACTTTTATTACAGAAGAAGAAAAAAGTGATACACTACAAAAGTTAGAACTCTATTTATATCAGAATAGCTATCTAAGAACTACAAACTAGGATTTTTTTTGGGACTTTTTTCACAAATTAGAGAAGATTTTACAAATGTTTATAACAACGACCCTGCCATCCATTCACGTGTAGAACTATTTTTCAACTACCCGGGTGTATGGGCGATTGTCTCATACCGTTTTGCCAACCGCCTTTATCGGGCTAACTGGAAACGTTTGGCACGGGTCATCATGGGAGTCACCCAGATCATCACAAATATAGACATACATCCTGCAGCTACTATCGGAAATCGTGTCTTTATCGATCACGGGACCGGTGTCGTGATCGGAGAGACGACGATTATCGAAGATGATGTCCTTATCTATCAAGGCGTCACTCTCGGCGGTGTAAATCTGACCACAGGCAAGCGCCACCCGACTATCAAAAAAGGTGCTGTTATCGGTGCAGGAGCTAAAGTCTTAGGAAACATAGTCATTGGCGAAAACTCAAAAGTTGGTGCCAACTCCGTTGTCGTCAAAGAAGTGCCAGACCGTTCGACAGCTATCGGTATTCCGGCACGTGTGGTCGACAAAGGACGCTGCAAAGATCCTTTTTCACACAACAAGCTTCCTGATATCAACAAAGAGATCTTTGAATACCTTCTTAAGCGTGTTGCGGTACTTGAACATATCTTGGTCAAAGAGAACAAAGAGATACTTGATCAAGACCTTGAACTCGAACATATATATGAGTCTTTTATCCGATCCATGTCAAACTGATCTGATAAATCTTCTTTTTCTGGACTTATAAAATGTATTATATTTTTTGAAAACTTTGCTATACTTTCAAAAATAAAAAATGCTTAAAAAAAGGTCAAATATGCTCTCTGACAGAATCAACATTCTTTCTGAATCCATTACAATCGCTGTTACGACTCTTGCACAGGAACTTCGTGCTTCCGGCAAAGACATACTGAGCTTTTCAGCAGGCGAACCAGACTTTGACACACCTCAGGTCATCAAAGACAGCGCTATTGCAGCGATTAACTCTGGTTTTACAAAATATACTGCTGTTGACGGCATTCCTGAACTTAAAGCGGCTGTAGCCACCAAGCTTAAGCGTGACAACGGTTTAGAGTATGCGCCTAATCAGATCATTGTAAGCAATGGTGCGAAGCACTCTTTGTTCAATCTCTTTCAAACGACGATACAAGAAGGTGATGAAGTCATCATCCCAGCTCCATACTGGGTGACCTATCCTGAACTGGTCAACTATTGCGGCGGTACAGTCGTTGAGATAGAGACAGATGACAAAAGCGGATTCAAGATCACACCTGCGCAGCTGAAAGAGGCAATTACGGCTAAGACTAAGATGATCATTCTCACAACGCCTTCAAACCCGACAGGGTCTGTCTATACCAAAGCTGAGCTGACTGCACTTGCTGATGTATTGGTCGGAACAGACATCCTTGTCGCTAGTGATGAGATGTATGAAAAGCTTGTTTACGATGGAGAGTTCACTTCTGCTGCTTCCATCAGCGAAGACATGTACAACCGTACTATAACCATCAATGGACTCAGCAAATCAGTTGCGATGACAGGATGGCGTTTTGGGTACTTGGCAGCTAAGGACAAAGAACTTATCAATGCAATGAAAAAGCTTCAAAGCCAAAGTACATCGAATATCTGCTCTATCACACAAAAAGCTGCTATAACAGGACTTAACGGTTCAGCAGATAAAGATATCGAGATGATGCGTCAAGCCTTTGCTGCCCGTAGAGATGAGGCGGTGGAACTCTTTAATGCTATCGACAAGATATCCGTTGTGAAACCAGACGGTGCCTTCTATCTTTTTGTCAATAT
>JBFEIF010000056.1:0-14663 GCA_041553795.1 Sulfurimonadaceae bacterium | reverse complement strand
TGGCATTACACCCATTGCATAACCAAGTTTGTTTTGACAATTATCGATCACATCCATAACTTGTTCTTTAGTAAATGTTCTAGTTTTAAGAGAAGGTCCAACAAGTACCTTATCTGTTGTAATTGCATGACAGCTTTTACATCCATGTTGTTGTAATACGGCATCACCTGATTTCGCATAGTTACCTTTTGGTGTATCTTCACTGCTATTAAACCATGCTTCATACTCAGCTTTTGGAAGTACAACAAGTCTAGAGTACATATATGAGTGATCCGTACCACAGTACTCAGCACATTCGATGTCATACTCACCTACTTTTTCAGCTTTAAACCACTGCTTTGTTGTACGACCTGGAACAACATCCTCTTTCATACGGAAAGCAGGAACATACCAAGCATGAAGAACATCATCAAGTGGTGCCGTCATCTCTAAGATGATATTCGTATCAACTGGTACATAGAGAGCAGATTTACCCATTGTACCTTCTTCAATAACTTTTCCATTCTCATCCATTGTAGGCTTAGTAAATGCTCCACCAAGTTTATGAACATGACCATCTGCATTTGCAGGATACTCATATCTCCATTTCCATTTACTACCTTCAACTTGGACAGTGATTGCAGTTGATGCATCCGGCATCGTTCTTAGCGTTCTCATTGAAGTATAACCGAAATAGAACAGTACCATCAACATTGTAGTAGGAATCAAAGTCCATGCTATCTCTAAAGGTGTATGGTGCGTGAAGTTTTCAATATCTTCATCTTTAACCTTGCTTGAACTGTACTTCCATGCAAAGTAGATCATTGGAACAACTACAGATAAAAACAGAACGATTGATATCCAAAAGTTGATCCAAAATGCCTGATCTACGTCGGCAGCAAAACTAGCTGCTCTTGCGTCAAATCCTTGTAACATATAGACCCCTTACTTAGTGGTGTGCCGGCTCAGCATGAGCAGCACCATGTGTTTCAGATACAGCACTTGCAGTATCTCCGGCTGTAATATGACTTATATCGCCGAATTGAAAATTGACAACATCTGCGCCAATAACGATTACGAAAAACACCAAAACAATGAAAAGTGAAAAATACATAAATGTAATGATAAGCTTCTCACCTTTTAGGTGCATATAGTACATAAGAATAAGCCATGCTTTAACCGTACCGATTAGCATTTGCGCTGCAAATGTATAATTCTCCAAGAACATACCTGGTTGAACAAATGTAACTGCTGTCAAGATCAACAGACCTAGCAGAACTTTCCAATATCCAACATTTTCTGATTTGTAATCTACTAGATTATTACTCATTAGTGTGATCCTCCAAATAATGCTTGAATGTCTGACATTTGAATACCATCAGCACCTATCATATAAAAATAAGGGAAAACGAATACCCAGATAAGGTGTACAAGGTCCCAATACAGTGCAATATTAAAGTGTAAAATATGGTGTTCCGGTGTTACAAGACCAGCATTGATACGCTTTAGCAACCATAGCATGATCCCGATACCCAAGATGATGTGAAACCCGTGAATACCTGTCATCGTAAAGTACATACCGAAGAACAGGATCTGTCCAAATGGCTTTGAATGCTCATTTCCGGCTTGAAGTGCATCAAGACCCAAGAAAACACCGTGGTGATACTCAGCTGTCCACTCAACCGCTTTGATACCCAAGAACAGTGAAGCAAGAATAATGGTCGCCCAGATCATCAATTTAGCGCCTTTTACATCGCCAGAACGCATCTTCAATAGGCCAAGACCCATTGTCAATGCAGAAAACAGTAGAACAACTGTATTGATACCGCCAAGTAATCTGTTAAGGCTTGCAGAAGCGATAACAAAGTCTTGCGGATGCAAAGTGTAATAATATGTCAATGAAAGGAACATCGCTCCAAACATAAGGACCTCTGTAAACATGAACAACCAAAATCCAAGTTTGGCGCCATAAATATCATCTTGCCAACCCTGTACTACATGCTCATTTCCTTCGCGGTCAACCGCGATCTCTGGTACGTATTTGTGAGCCATTAGTCAATCCTTTTCATATTTTCGTCGAACTTCACTACAGGTTCACCATGGTGATACTCGTATGGTCTAAAGTCAACATATGGAACTTTTGCATGGTTCTCTAATGGTGGTGGTGATGACGGCAGATGCCACTCAAGTGTTGACGCATGCCATGGGTTAACACCAACTGCAGGACCTTTTCTCCACCCCTGAATAAGTACATAAAACATATAGACAAGACCAGCGATAAAGATCACAGCTCCCCAGAATGAGAATTGATGATAGATCTGGAACTCTGGAAGGTAGTCAAAATAACGACGTGGCATACCCAGGTAACCCGCGATAAACATTGGGAACCATAGCACGTTGAAACCGATAAAGATCACAAGGAAAGCGAACTTAGCTTTTGCTTCTGAATACATCTTACCTGTAACAAGTGGGAACCAATAGTGCATACCTGCGAACAATAAGAATACAACCCCGCCTAGCATCGCGTAGTGAAAGTGTGCAACTGTGTAGTAAGTATCCTTAAGGTGGATATCAACACCGACCATTGCGATTGTAACACCAGTAAGACCACCGATAGCGAAAGTGATGATCGTACCAAGTGCCCACAACATAGGTGTAGCAAGAATGATCTTACCTTTGTACATCGTAGCGATCCAGTCATAGAACTTGATACCTGTCGGAACAGCAACAAAGAATGTCAGGAATGAGAAGATTACTTTTGCAAGATCAGCCATACCTGAAGTATAAAGGTGGTGACCCCATACAAGATAACCGATACCTGCAATTGAAGCAGATGACAAAGCGATCGTACGGTAACCGAAGATCTCTCTTCTAGAGAAAGTCGGGATGATCTCAGACATAATACCAAACGCAGGAAGAATCATTAGATAAACCGCTGGGTGTGAATAGATCCAGAACAGGTGCTCGAACAATACAGGGTCTCCGCCTTTTGAAGGGTCAAAGATACCGATTCCGAAATACTTTTCAAGAATAGCAAGAATCAGTGTAATACCAACAACCGGAGTAGCAAGAAGCTGGATCCAAGCCGTTGAGTAGATACCCCATACGAAAAGTGGCATTTTGAAAAATGTCATACCCGGAGCACGAAGGCGGTGGATCGTTACAAGGAAGTTAAGACCAGTAAGGATCGAAGCCATACCAAGAATGAAAGCAGCAACCAAAGTAAAGATAACGTTAGTACCTGTAGTCAGACTGTATGGTGCATAAAATGTCCAGCCAGTATCTGCGAAACCGTTTCCAACCCATAGAGAAGAAACCGCAATAATACAACCTAAGATGTACAACCAGAATGTGAACCAGTTAAGACGTGGAAAAGAGACGTCTTTTGCACCGATCATCAATGGCATTACAATATTTCCAAATATCGCAGGAATCCCCGGAACGATAAAAAGGAAGATCATGATTACACCGTGAAGTGTAAACGCTTGGTTAAACGTGTCTCCGTCAATAAATTGTGCGCCCGGTGCATACAATTCCAATCGCATTAAAAATGCTGTAGCTACTGCAATGAAAAAGAATGTGAACATTACAGCGGCATACATAAGACCGATACGTTTATGGTCTATCGTAAGCATCCACTGCATAAAGGTACTTTTTGGGTGACCTATAGCGCAGTGGGTTTCGTCAAAATAAGTTTTACTCATCTATTTACTCCTTGATTTGATGACTTTCTTTACACCTTTGTCTTTAGACAAGCCAGTATAAAAAAAATCAAATACATTTATGAAATGCTTTAGCAAACATCTCAAAAATTAACTAATGACGACTGCTGATGTATTCTCCGACACCAACACTCATCTGACCCGTGTTTACCTCTAAAGCTTTTACAAGCTATACAGACAGCAAAAAGAATAAGTCTTTTAACTTATTGTCTTTACTGTCCAAGCCTTTGCTTTAGTTTGTCAGACTGCCTAAACAGTCTTATTTCTCTTGTGGTTCTTCTTTTGTATCAATTCTGTCATCTTCTTTTCTGCCCAGTTTGACCAGATAGATAAAAAAGCTGAAGACAATGATCAACATTACTGTCGCCGCTACTTTTTCCCAGACAAAAATATATTTTTTGCCGACCGGATCATACGCAAAACAGTATAAAAGTGTTTTTGCTATGGTTGGTCCTACACGGCCTTCAGAAGCCTCGACCAAAGCCATCTTCACGTCAAAAGGAAGTTGATCGATACCGTTTAGGTAACGCGTGACCTTACCTTCAGGTGACAAGATGATCAAAGCTGCCGGGTGAATATAATCTACTACACCCTTTGGCGACACTGTCTTCTCATAGACGAATCCGACTTTAGAAGCCAAGACTGCCGATGAGTTGTTCTCACCGATCAAGAAGTGCCAGGCATCTTGTACATAGTCTCTTCCGATCGCATGCAGATGGTTCTTACGTTTTGCAGCCGCTAAAGCCGGTGTTTCATCTTCTGCAAAACTGATCGTCAATACCTTATAGTCAGTGTTTTCTGCAAGGTCAAGTTTTGTCAATGTTTTAGAAAGATCATCCAGTTGCGGCGTACAGATACCCGCACATCTAAAATAGTTTAATGTTAAGATAGTCGGTTTTCCGTCCATCATCTTCCCCAAAGTCACTTTATTTGACTTTTCATCTATAAAGGTCAGATCCAAAGGAACCATTTGACCTAACTTTTCATTGACACCAAGCTGCTCTGCAGAATGTAAAGCGCTTAATGTCAGTAAAAGAAGCAAAAGCTTTTTCATCAATACTGTATCCCCTTTTTATAAGCTATTTTAATTTTCAAGATTCTAGACCTTAGTTGCTTAACTTATACTAAAATATTAGTTTTCATAATATTATAAGCAATATATAACTTGGTTATAAGCTGTTCGAATATGATGCTTGTTCAGCTTAAAGTGATATTATTATTAGTTATACCATAGACAAGAAACTTAAGCATTCAAAAACCCTTCTAAAACAAAGCCACAGCGATGTTATGTCCATACAACAGCTTTGTTACAAAAGTGTTAACAAATCAAATTCGATTTCTTAAACGAATTTATGAAACTAATTTAAATTCATAAAATATTCTTTATAATTGGCTATTTTTTCGCATGATTATCTCTTAAAAGCGTATCATAATGTTACAGTTTAGAGTTAAAAATGCGTTAAGATTACTTCCCGTCTGTTGCAAAAATATACAGCATAAGCGCAAGAAAGACTCTTTAAGAGCTATTGCAAGCTTTTATCTTTCAATGCTCATCTGCTGCAGGCAACTTAATTAATTATCACTATTATTTATATTATAATAGGTTGACATGAGATAAGGCTATTATTATGGGTGAACTTACAGAAAAAAGATATGAGATAGCAGAGTTTACGTAAAGAGAACGAAGAACTTCGTAAAAAAACTCAAGCTCTCTTCCTCTTATGTCGACCGTTTTAACATGATCATTGACAACTTTCACGAGTGGGTATGGGAAGTCGATACAAACGCTGTCTATACCTATGCCAGTCCGCAAGTCGAAAATATCCTTGGGTACAAACCTGAAGAACTTATCGGTAAGACACCCTTTGATTTCATATCTGAGACAGAAGCCAGCCGTGTCGGAAAAGTATTTTCAGATATTGCCGCGGATGAAAAGCCTTTCTCCAAGCTTTTTAATATCTGCCTCCACAAGGACGGGCATCAAGTCCATACCGAGACAAGCGGTCAGCCTATCTATGAGAGTTCCGGCATTCTGGTCGGGTACAGAGGTATTGACTTTGACCGGACTGAAGAGTCGCTCAGAGAACAAGCACTTCAGACGAATGCCCAAACTCTGGAAAAAGCACTTGACACACAAGACCAGCTCCTTATTAATGTCATCAACTCCATTCCCGATATGATTTTCTACAAGGGGCCTGATTATCGGTATATAGGCTGCAATCAGGCTTTTTCAAACTTTCTGGGTCTGCCTATCGAATATATTGTAGGTAAAAGCGATTTCGAGCTTTTCCCCATAGAGTATGCGGAACTCTTCAGGTCTAAAGACACCCCTGTCATACAAGACCTCATGACCTATTCAAACAATGAGTGGGTCGATCACGCAGACGGCAGACGACTCTATCTTCTCACTAAAAAGTCTCCGCTCATAGAGAAAAACGGTCAGCTTTTGGGAATGGTTGGTGTCTGAAGGGACATTACTAAGGAATATTATTTGGAAACTGAGCACAAAAAGGCGCACATGCACCTTATTGAAGCTCAGCATATCGCGAAGGTAGGTCACTGGGATTGGAATATCCAGACGGACGAACTAAGCTGGTCAGACGAGATCTACAGGATATTCGGTTATCTTCCCCAGGAGTTCGATGCTACCTACGATGCCTTTTTACATACTATCCATCCTGATGATAAAGATATGGTGAGTGATGCCGTCGCTGGGGCAATAATACAAAAAGATGAATATAATATCACGCACCGTATCCTGCTTCCAGATGGCACCCAAAAGATCGTCCATGAGATAGGCTTCGCCCTTTATGATGATAATGACAATCCCATACGAATGCTTGGCACCGTACATGACATAACCAAGATAAGACAGATGGAAAATGAAATTTCAGAACAAAAAGAGGCCTTTGAAGCCATCTTCGAGAATTCCTCGGACGGTATTATACTATTCGAAGACGGCAGGGTTACTGCATGCAACAAAGCGATCATAGCTATGCTGGATGCACCGGACAAAGCAGCCCTCTTGAATACGTGTCCTTCCGATATCTCTCCGGCATTTCAGCCTGACGGGCAAAGCTCCTACGAAAAATCCCAAAAGCTTCTTAACCGCTGTCTAGAAAAGGGCTATGAACGCTTTGAATGAGTCCATACACACTTTGGCGGCAAAGAGCTTTGGGCAGAGATCATGTTGACACAGGTCATGATCAATGAAAAAGCTATTATCCATGCTTCTTTACGTGACATCTCAGAACAAAAAACACTCACACACCGGCTCAAGATGACAACGCAGAACTATAAAAACCTGAATATGGGACTTGATAAAAGGGTCAAAGAACAATCATCCCAGCTGATCAAACAGTCACGTATGGCGCATATGGGAGAACTGCTGAGCATGATAGCACACCAGTGGCGACAACCGCTCGGTTTTCTTGCCGCAATCGCAGGCAGGATAAAACTGAAGATCGAGCTTGGTCACAGCGAACCCGACAGTGAAAATACACCCAACAGCTTTGAAGAATATATCTACAGTCAAATGGACGAGGTAGAGGTCTACATAGATTCTCTCTCTACGACGATAGATGACTTCAGGACCCTCTACAAGCCGAACAAGACTATGGCATCAGCATCCTGTCACTGAACCTATACAACAAGCTCTAGGGCTAATGGAAACGTCTTTCAGAGAGAACTCTGTCAATGTGAAGACTTCTTTTACTACACAGGCAGATGTGCTTATGCACAGCAATGAAGTCATGCAAGTTCTTTTAAATCTTCTCAAAAACTCCGAAGACAACTTTTTAGAGAAAAAGACTCTCTCGCCACTCCTTTCTATCAGCACACACTTGCTTGAGAACCGTGTCAAAATTGAGGTCAGCGACAATGGTGGCGGCATCGAAGAGTCCGTGCTTGATAAGATATTTGATCCCTATTTCTCGACCAAAGATGAGAAGAACGGTACAGGACTCGGATTGTATATGTCAAAAGCCATCATCGAAGAGCATCATAAAGGGATACTCAGTGTCAGTAATAATGAAGACGGGGCATGTTTTCTTATCGAGATCAAAATACAAGAAGAGAATAGCGTCAATGACTAAGATATGTTTTGATATTAGCGCTGTTTTTTGGAAGATTTGTTTTGTGGATGGTGTCAAAAGGGGGACTTGAACCCCCGACCCCCGGCTTATGAGACCAGTGCTCTAACCAGCTGAGCTACCTTGACATCCTGTTAAGAGGGTGAAATTATATCATGCAAAGCTTTTATTTTTCTTTTGTTTTCAAGAGTATCTTTGTTTTAGTCAAAAAGCTCGCTTCTTAGATAAAGTTCCATCCTAAACAACGGATCAGTATCTAAGTTAGACCTCATAAAAAAGTTAATTTAAAGAAACTAAACAATCTTTAGTCCATTAGACTAAAAGTATTGACATAAAAGTGATAATTTTGTAGAATTCCGCCATACACATATATTATAGAAGGAAACACTATGAACTTTCAACCACTTGGTAAACGTGTTTTGATCGAACGCGTAGAAGAAGCAAAAACAACAGCTTCAGGGATCTATATTCCAGATAGCGCGAAAGAAAAACCGTCACAGGGCAAAGTCCTTGCTGTAAGCAAGGAAGTAGAAGATGTTGCTGTGAACGACATCGTAGTATTTGGAAAATATTCAGGAAATGAACTGACACTTGATGGCACGACCTATCTGGTCATCGAAGTCGACGACCTTCTTGGGATCGTTAAATAATCTAAACATTATAAAGGAAACAAAATGGCAAAAGAGATAATTTTTTCAGACCAGGCAAGAAATAAACTGGCAGTCGGTGTCCAGAAACTGGCAGACGCAGTAAAAGTGACAATGGGTCCGCGCGGCCGAAACGTACTTATCCAAAAAAGTTTTGGTGCTCCGACATTGACGAAAGACGGCGTTTCTGTTGCACGTGAGATCGAATTAAAAGACACCCTTGAGAACATGGGTGCCCAACTTGTCAAAGAAGTCGCTTCCAAAACAGCTGATGAGGCTGGAGACGGTACGACTACTGCGACTATCCTTGCAAATGCCATCTATCAAGAAGGGCTTCGAAACATCACTGCAGGAGCGAATCCAGTTGAAGTAAAGCGTGGGATGGACAAGGCTACAACTTCGATTCTGGAAAACTTGAAAGCAGCATCAAAAAGCGTTTCAGACAAGACTGAGATCGCTCAAGTCGCTTCGATCTCTGCCAACTCTGACACAGCTATCGGCGATATGATCGCCGAGGCTATGGACAAAGTAGGCCAAGACGGTGTGATCACCGTCGAAGAAGCCAAAGGTATTGCTGATGAACTTGATGTTGTCGAAGGTATGCAGTTTGACCGCGGTTACCTAAGTCCTTACTTCATCACCAACACCGAGAAGATGACAGCGGAGATCGATCATCCGTTCATCCTTCTTTTTGATTCAAAGATTTCAAACCTGAAAGACCTTCTTCCGGTACTTGAGCAGGTACAGAAGACTTCACGTCCACTGCTTATCATCGCCGAGGATGTTGAAGGTGAGGCATTGGCGACACTGGTCGTTAACAAGATGCGCGGTGTTCTGAACATCTCCGCTGTTAAAGCACCTGGTTTTGGTGACCGCCGTAAAGCGATGCTTCAAGACATCGCTGTCTTGACAGGAGGCCAGGTCGTATCTGAAGAAGTCGGACGTACGCTTGAGACAACGACGATCGAAGACCTTGGCCAGGCAGCGCGTGTCGTCATCGATAAAGACAACACGGTCATCGTAGACGGCGCAGGTGAAAAAGCAGGCGTCGCTGCACGTATTGCAGAGATCAAAGTGCAGATGGATGCAACGACTTCAGAATATGACAAAGAAAAACTTCAAGAGCGTCTTGCAAAACTCTCAGGCGGCGTGGCTGTCATCAAAGTCGGTGCTGCAACAGAGACAGAGATGAAAGAGAAAAAAGACCGTGTAGATGATGCCCTTTCTGCGACGAAAGCAGCCGTTGAGGAAGGTATCGTCATCGGCGGCGGAGCAGCACTGATCCGTGCAGCGGCAAAGGTATCTCTGGATGGGCTTACAGGCGATCAGAAGATAGGTGCAGAGATCATTCTTCGCGCTATCAAAGCACCTGTCAAGCAGATCGCGGCCAATGCCGGTTTTGACACAGGTGTTGTCGTCAATACTATAGAGAACGCTGCGTCTGAGACAATCGGTTTCAATGCAGCGACAGGCGAGTATGTCGATATGTTTGATGCCGGGATCATAGATCCTTTCAAAGTCGAGCGCGTTGCACTGACTAACGCAACTTCTGTAGCTTCAATGCTTCTTACGACTGAAGCAGCTATCTTTGATGCAAAAAGTGAAGACGATGCGCATGCCGGTCATGACATGGGCGGTATGCCTGGAATGGGCGGTATGGGAATGTAAGAAGGCTTTGCCTTTTTACACTCCGATCTTTTTCTGTGTACAAGACAGAAACTCCTCTGTTATCCTTCTGACACTTTTTCACCTCTTTTAACTCAGACTCAACAAAAAACAGTACAATATCCTTACATATAAAACAGGAATCATCATGAAAAAAGCCGCTCTCATCGCTATGCTGACATTTACTAGCTGTTCATTCGCAGGTAACTATGACACCTTTATCGGTATTGAAGCCGGAAGCACCAATCTTACCTTTAATCAGATAGACTCACAAAGAGGCGGGGAGCTTGGACTTCGCCTAGGCTTTGTCAGAGATACCGGACGTGTCTTTCTAAGTGCCCAAACCGCCGGCCTTGATCATGCTCGCCTGAATACTGCTTCTTTAAACTTTGATGCGATCACACCAAGAGCTTACCGTTTCAATGATTCCTTTGCTATCCGCGGATTCTTGGGAGTCCATGGCGGTATGGCCCAACTTAAGCCAGAACTGTTAAAAGATAAAGATGACGAAGGGGCTGTAGGCGGCGCTCAAGCGGGTGTGTTTTTAGACTTTCCTGCAAATATCAGCCTAGAAGTAGGCTACAGAGCCACCTGGGCAGCCATCGATCTGGATACCGAACCCGTCAAAAACTATCAGACACTCTACGCCGCTTACAACTATACTTTTTAGCAGCAGGATTAACATCCAGCTCTAAGCCCTCTTTTTCTCTTCACTTGCTATACTTTCGCAATTTAATTTTCAAGGACACCAATGCTTGTAGCTCCAAGTATTTTATCAGCCGATTTCGGCAATCTTGCCAAAGATGTCAAAGCAATTTGCGATTCAGGATGTGATCTTGTCCATGTGGATGTCATGGATGGCCATTTTGTTCCGAACCTGACTATCGGACCCGTCGTTGTCTCTGCCGTTGCCAAAGCCGCTACAAAGCCGCTTGACGTCCATCTAATGGTTCAGAACAACACCTTCTTTGTAGACCTCTTTGCACCGCTTAAGCCGGGTTATATCACCTTCCACATGGAAGAAGAGAAAAACCCCCATCGTCTTGTTCAATACATCCGTGAGCTTGGCATCAAACCGGGTGTTGTCTTAAACCCGCATACGCCTGTAGAAGCTGTCGAGTACCTGCTTCAAGACCTTGATATGGTCCTTGTCATGAGTGTCAACCCGGGGTTTGGCGGCCAAAAGTTCATCCCAAATGTCGTCGAGAAGATCAAACGCCTGAAGGCCCTTCGTGACCGTATCAATCCAAACTGCCTTATTGAGATAGACGGCGGTGTCAATGATCAAAACATCGAGATGCTGAGAGATGCCGGCGTCGATGTCTGTGTTGCAGGATCTTATGTCTTTAAACACGAATCTTATGAAACAGCTATCAACAATCTAAAAGTCTAAGGCCTACATTGCGAGTAAAGATCTGCGGTATCACATCATTAAAAGACGCACTTGAAGCAATACGCTCAGGAGCGGATGCTCTCGGTTTTGTTTTTTATGAACAGTCTCCTCGTTATATCCCTGCAGAAGATGCCCATAATATAATTTCTTCGCTTCCTCCCTTTGTCGAAAAAGTCGGGCTATTTGTCAATGAAGATGCCCAGTCTATCAATGCAACAGCAAAAGCGGCCGGTATTACCTTGATTCAGCTGCATTTTGATGTGACTGACGAACTCTGTAACGCCCTTGAGCTTCCTTATATTAAAGTCTTACGCGCCCAATCCAAGGACGATATCGCGAAAGAGAGCCAAAGCTACCGCTTGGTTGATGCCTATTGCGAGGCTTACGGCGGAATGGGAAAGAGACTTAACCTTGAATGGTTTAATGACGTAGACTGTTCAAAGATCATCCTGGCAGGCGGTCTAAGCCCCGATAATGTCAAAGAGTGTCTGCCTTACGGTTTTTATGCCCTGGATGTCAGTTCAGGTGTAGAGGCTGCAAAAGGGATAAAAGATCCGAACAAAGTCGCGGCCTTTATTAAAGAAGCTAAATGCTGAGCAAGCTTGACACAGCATTAGGCCAACAGGGTATCAGCCGCAATCGTTTTTATAAAGCATTGGACAAGTTCGGTGAACCTGAGCTTTTGATCGAACTTCTTCGCGCACAGGGACTTCCGCTTTTTGAGTACCAGGGAAAGTTTATCTATAAGACAGCCATACAGCCATTGAACCATGGAAAGTTCTGTATCATGGATATCGAGACGAATGGGTCCAAACCGCTTCGCGGCGACACCATCATCGAACTCGGTGCCGTTATGTATCAAGACGGCCATATCATCGACACCTTTGAATCCTTCGTTCAATGTGACAAGATACCGCCTATGATACAGGAACTCACCGGAATAACGCTTGAAGACACCAAAGATGCTCCGAGCTTGAAAGAGGTCATGTACAAGTTCAAAGAGTTTTTGGGCGAAGCTGTCTTTGTCGCACATGATGTCAAGTTTGATTATAAGTTCACATCAGCCATGATGCAGCGTGTGGGTCTGGAGCCTTTGGCCAACAGAAAACTCTGTACCTTTGAGCTGGCACAACGTACAATAGAGAGTGAACGGTATGGTCTGAAATATCTTAACGAGACCCTGCATCTGCATCAAGAAGCGGATCATCACCGTGCCTTGTCCGATGCTATAACTGCCCTCGAACTCTTGAAACTCTCATTGAAAAAGCTTCCGAAAAGAGTCACAACGGTCGAAGCCCTTATACGGTTTTCGAAAGAATCTGTAAGATTGATTAAAAAGAATTTTGAGAAAAAAGAAGAAAAAAAGGAAGCCTGAATAAGGCGGGGAACTACAGATTTATTCTGAAAATGCTCCGTGTGAAATCAGACGGGCATAACGCTTTTCCATACGCTCTTCAGAACTCATTGCCATCATCTCTTCTATGGATGACAAGAAGTAATCGCCAAGTGCTTTAGCAGCACCTTCCCTGTCTCTGTGCGCACCTATCAAAGGTTCATCGATAATGTCATCGATCAGATCAAGTTCTTTAAGGTCTTTGCTTGTTATCTTCAAAGCCTTTGTCGCCGCTTCGGCTTTTGCCGGGTCATTCCATAAGATAGCAGAACAGCCCTCAGGTGAGATAACAGAGAAGACAGAATAACGCATCATCGCAAGCTTATCCGCTACACCGATAGCCAGGGCTCCGCCTGAACCGCCTTCACCGATAACGATCGATACAGTCGGTGTGTCCAGCTCTGCCAGTTCAAGAAGATTGCGTGCAATAGCTTCTGATTGGTTGCGCTCTTCTGCTCCCAGTCCCGGATATGCACCCGGAGTATCAATAAGCATCATGACAGGGATACCGAACTTTTCTGCCATCTTTGCTGCGCGCAGCGCTTTTCGGTAGCCTTCAGGATTAGGCATTCCAAAATTTCTCTTTAGCTTGTTCTTCGTTCCACGGCCTTTTTGCTCGCCAATGACCATCGTGCGTTGTGTACCGATATAACCAAGATAGCAGATAATAGCTTTGTCATCCGCGAAATGACGGTCGCCATGGATCTCATAATGATCCGTCATCAAAAGGTTAATATAGTCTAGTGCATAAGGACGGTCTTGGTGACGTGCAAGCTGAAGCTCTTGAAAAGGTGTCAGATTGGAATAAGTCTTTTTGACCTCTTTGTCTAAATCTTTTTTCAATATATCCGCAGCATGCTCATCATGACGAACTTCTGCTGAAATGATGTCTTCTTGGATCTGCTTGATTTTTTGCTCAAAATCTAGATAAATAGCCAAGGAAGTCCTTTAGATTTTTTTGAAGATTACAACACCGTTGGTTCCACCGAAACCGAACGAGTTACTCATTACCACATTAAGCTCTGCTTTACGCGCTTTGTTAGGAACGATATCTAAATCACAGTTCTCATCCGGCGTCGTATGGTTGATTGTAGGAGGAAGGATTCCATCACGCATTGCCATAAGAGAGACAACCGCTTCAATACCGCCTGCAGCACCAAGACAGTGGCCTGTTTGCCCCTTAGTCGAAGATACCGGAGGACAGTTTTCTTTACCGCCGAACAGTTCTTTCATAGCAGCCGTCTCATTCTTGTCATTGACCGGAGTCGATGTACCGTGTGCATTTACATAGTCGACTTTCGGCTCGCCTGCCATCTTGTAAGCAGCTCTCATTGCACGAAGCGGACCTTCAAGTGTCGGTGTTGTAATATGGTTAGCATCACCGCTTTCGCCAAATCCTACCAATTCAGCATAGATATTTGCACCGCGTGCTTTTGCAGACTCATACTCTTCAAGTACTAAAGCTGCACCGCCCTCACCCATAACAAAACCGTCACGGCCAGCATCAAACGGACGTGAAGCTGTTTGAGGATCATCATTACGCGTAGAAAGTGCTTTCATCGCAGCGAAACCGCCGATTCCGACACCTGTTATCGCAGATTCAGCAGCAACGACCAGCATCTGCTCAGCACCGTTACACATGATCGTCTTTGCTGCTTCGCTGATCGCATGTGTTCCTGCAGCACAGGCTGTTACACATGAAAGGTTAGGACCCTGTATACCATGTTCTATTGTGACAAAACCGCCAAGCATGTTGACAAGTGCCGAAGGAAT
>JBFEIF010000055.1:0-14827 GCA_041553795.1 Sulfurimonadaceae bacterium | reverse complement strand
TCACGATGAGACACTTCCTCAGGACGTCTTTAAAGAAGCAGAGTTCTGTTCAATGTGTGGACCGAAGTTCTGTTCATATAAGATCACTCAAGAGATCATGAGTAACCCTGAAGGTATCCAGAAGATCGCAGACGAAGCAGCAGCGAATGCAAAAAAAGAGTTTAATTTAGCTGTATAAAGTCTGAAGCGTTAGCATTGTCCGGGCTAAGGTTCGGATGTGTCAGAAATTTAAATAAGGAAATAGAATATGACTGAAAATATTGTAAAAGATGCCTTGTCTAAAGTAACATATCCTGGCTTTTCCAAGGATATCGTTGCTTTCGGGTTTGTTAAAAACATTCAAATAGACGGTACTAAAGTATCTGTTGACGTCGAAGTGACTTCATCAGCTCCTGAAGTAGCGCAACAGATCGTTGAAGAAGCGACAACAGAACTTAAGATGGCAGGTGCTTCTGATGTTGCTGTCAACATCAATGCGCCAAAGATGCCAAGAGAAAGCTCTTCTCACGGTAAGAACATCGCTCCGCATGTTAAAAACTTTGTGATGATATCTTCAGGTAAGGGCGGGGTCGGTAAATCAACGACTTCAGTCAACCTGGCTATTGCACTTGCGATGCAAGGTAAAAAAGTCGGTCTTCTAGATGCTGATATCTATGGTCCGAATATTCCTCGTATGATGGGTCTTGCCGGTGTTAAACCAGAGATTGAAGGCCAAAAAGTCATTCCACTTAAGGCTTATGGTGTAGAAGTCATGTCTATGGGTTCATTGATGGATGAAGGCTCGGCTTTGATCTGGCGTGGTGCTATGATCATGAAGGCGATCGAGCAGTTCTTAAGAGATATCTTATGGTCGGATCTAGACTGTCTAGTTATCGATATGCCTCCAGGAACAGGTGATGCACAACTTTCACTTGCACAGTCAGTTCCGGTAACGGCTGGTATTACAGTTACAACGCCACAGATGGTATCTCTTGACGACTCACGCCGTTCATTGGATATGTTCAAGAAATTGAACATTCCAATAGCTGGTATCGTTGAGAACATGTCAGGTTTCATCGCTCCGGATACGGGTGTAGAGTATGATATCTTTGGTAAAGGGACGACTGAGCCTATGGCACAAGAGTTTGATACAAAGATCATTGCACAAATCCCTATCGAGCCTGCAGTACGTGCAGGTGGAGATGAAGGTAAACCGGTTACTTTCGCTAAGCCAGATTCTGAGACTGCAAAACGTTTCATGGGTGCTGCTGAAGCACTATGGGCTGAGATCGAAAAGATCAATGAAGCTGGCGGCGTTGATAACGCAGCGGTTCAGCCGAATACACCTCCGGGTGTCTCTGCTTGTTCAACAGCAGCAGCACCTAAGCAGGCAGCACCAGCTTCAAGCGGTGGGTCTTGCGGTACAGGCTGTGGCTGTCACTAAGCACATTCTTGTTTGACTTCGGTCAAACAAGCCTTTCTCTAATATGACTTTTACACAAACAAATTACATTCCTACAACATAATAATTTTTATGCTGCTACTCTTACCTGTCTTTTCAATGTATCACAGTATCCATTATGACAAGAAGAGTATTCTCAGTCTGTGAATACTGAGAGGGTCACTTATATATCGCCACCACATTTTAGCTATCTATAATCCGTACAGACTTCCTTACAAAAATATGCTTATCTGTAGGACAAAAGGCTTTAGAACAGGAAGTAGCCTAAGCGTTAATAGTGCTATAGACGGCGTGAGTCTTCGGTCTATGTCTGCCTATACTTACAAAACTAAATGCGTAAAATTTCTAACATCTTTATTGGCTTATAAAATAGTGTATTATGTAAAAGTTGAATACAAAGTTATAAATGAAGAAAAAATTTGATATATTAAAAATCTATATTTAAAATAGAGAGATATTATCAAACAGATCAGAGAATCGATCTAAAAGTAACATAGGTCTTAAAAGAGGGTAAATAAGGTTTGATTTAAGATATCAGGATTATTTAATTGTGATATAGTATTTGTTTTAGTGAAAGGATAAAAATGCGCAGTGATGTCGAATTGGCAAAACAGATCGAACTAAAATCGATCATACAAAAGAGCAGGATACCGGCGAAACTTGACTATTTACAGAGTGCAACGGGTTTGATCCTGGCATTGTTTATGTGGGGTCATATGATACTTGTATCAAGTATATTGATCTCTAAAGAAGCGATGTATTCTATAACGAAGTTTATGGAAGGAGAGTTCATATTCGGTGAACCTCACCCTGAACTTGTCACTGTAACTGCCGGTTTTATCTTGGTCGTGTTTATCACACATGCACTGATCGCAATTCGAAAATTCCCGGGCTCTTATAGACAGTTCAGAGTCTTTAGGGAGCACTCCAAACGTTTCAAGCATGCCGATACCCAATTATGGTTCGTGCAAGTAATAACAGGCTTTATGATGTTTTTTTTGGGGTCAGCACATATCATCGTGATGATGGTGAACTCTGACAATATCGGACCTTATGCCTCTTCTGACCGGATGGTGTCAGGATGGATGTGGCCGCTGTATCTGCTTTTATTGGTCGCGGTCGAACTTCACGGGTCGATCGGACTCTACAGGCTGTGTGTGAAATGGGGATGGTTTGAAGGCAAAGACTCTAAAGCAAGCAGAAGAAATCTAAAAAGACTCAAATGGGGTCTGACGGCATTCTTTATGACCCTGGGCCTTTTGTCATTAGCAGCATATATCAAGATAGGGCTGGAACATATGGATAAGGCAGGTGAACGCTATGTACCACAGTCTAAGATTGAAAAGGCAATGAGATGAAGATTACGTACACAGATGCTTTGGTCATTGGGGGAGGTCTTGCCGGTCTTCGCGTAGCGACGGGGATAAAGCAGCGCGGTCATGATGTCATCCTTTTAAGTCTGGTCCCGCCAAAACGTTCTCACTCTGCTGCAGCCCAGGGCGGCATGCAGGCAAGTCTTGCTAATACGTTCAAGGGTCAGGGGGATAATGAAGATGTCCACTTTGAAGACACGGTAAAGGGTTCTGACTGGGGTGCGGATCAGGATGTCGTCCGCATGTTTGTAAACACGGCACCTAAGGCGATCCGTGAACTGGCTGCCTGGGGTGTGCCATGGACACGTGTGACAAGAGGAGAGCGACAGGTCGTCATCAATGCCGAGAAAGTCACTCTAACCGAAAGTGATGAAGCCCATGGTCTTATCAATGCTCGTGACTTCGGAGGGACAAAGAAGTGGCGGACCTGTTACACTTCGGATGGGACAGGTCACTCTATGCTCTATGCTATGGATAACAGGGCTCATGAAGAGAAGATCGAAGTACGCGAACGTATGGAAGCGATGTCGCTTATCCATGAGAACGGACGCTGTTACGGAGCGGTCGCAAGAAATCTGATGACGGGTGAGCTGGTAGCTTATATTGCTAAAACGACAACAATAGCAACGGGCGGATACGGACGTATCTATGCGATCTCGACCAATGCGGTCATCTGTCAGGGAATGGGACAGGCAATCGCTCTGGAGACAGGTGTCGCGACATTAGGGAATATGGAAGCGATACAGTTTCATCCGACAGCTATCGTTCCCGTAGGTATCTTGACAACAGAAGGATGCCGAGGTGATGGAGGTATCCTTCGTGATGTCGACGGGTACCGTTTTATGCCGGATTACGAACCTGAGAAAAAAGAGTTAGCATCACGGGATGTCGTATCAAGACGCATGACCGAGCATATCCGAAAAGGCAAGGGTGTCAAATCCAGATATGGAGACCACCTTTGGCTGGATATCACCATTCTGGGAAGAGCCCATATCGAGAAAAACCTTCGGGAGGTCAAAGAGATCTGCGAAAGCTTTCTTGGGATCGACCCGGCAGTCGACTGGATCCCGGTACGCCCGACACAGCATTATTCTATGGGCGGGATACGAACAGACCACAGGGGTGAATCACGGACATTAAAAGGACTTTTTTCCTGTGGTGAAGCCGCATGCTGGGATATGCACGGATTCAACCGTTTGGGAGGAAACTCTGTTGCAGAGACCGTTGTCTCAGGTATGTTGTGTGCCGAGTTTATCTCAGACTATTGTGACAGTCCTGAAAGCAATATCGACATCTCGACTGAGGTCATTTCCAGGTTTATCAAAGCCGAACAGGAAAAGCTGGAGTACCTTTTGAAGCCGAAAGAAAAAGGGGAGAAGGCTTATATGCTGCGTCATGCGATGGAAAATATCATGATGGAGAAAGTCGGTATCTTTAGAAACGGCGAGGATCTTCAAAAAGCGGTTAATGAGTTAAAAGAACTTCTGATCCGCTCGAAGAATATAGAGGTCAAGACCCAGTCATTGGCGGCAAATCCTGAGCTCTTCAATGCGTATCGTGTCCAGAGGATGTTGAAACTTGCACTTTGCGTTGCTAAAGGTGCTTTGGAAAGAACGGAGAGCAGAGGTGCACATGCACGAGAAGACTATCCGGAACGCGATGACAAGAATTGGCTAAAGCGGACATTGGCGACATGGAAGAACGAAGACGATATTGAACCGATGCTGAGCTATGAGGAGTTAGACATCAAGACGATGGAACTTCCTCCCGGGTTCAGGGGTTACGGAAAAGACATGACTATCCACCATGAAGACACGCAAAAGCGTAATGATGAGGTTGAAGCAATCCGTGAGAAGATGACCCGAGAAGGGAAAGACCGTTTTGAGATACAAGAAGCCTTGATGCCGTACTGTGACAAGCTTCCGCGTATCTATAAAGGTAAAAATGAACGTTTGCAGGAGAGATTTGATGAGCAATAGTACAAAAGAGAGAGTATTAAAGATATCGGTATTACGCAGTGATCCCAATATCAAAGGTTATCAGCCTCATGTTGAGACTTTTGAGGTGACGGAAGCACCGGGTATGACACTCTTTATCGCCCTTAATGACATACGCGAGTTCTCGGACAATTCTCTAAAGTTTGACTTTGTCTGCAGGGCAGGGATATGCGGTTCCTGCTCTATGCTTATCAATGGAAAGCCGGGTCTTGCCTGCCGTACCTTGACCAAGAACATGGATGAACATATCATGCTGGCACCGCTTCCTGTCTTTGAACTGATAGGCGATCTTTCTATATACTCTGGAAAATGGATGGATGGCATGAGCGAACGCCTTGAGACCTGGATACACTCCAAAGAAGAAGAAAAGATCGATATCACTCGTATCGAAGAGAAGATGGAACCCTCCCTTGCTGATGAGATCTATGAGACAGACCGCTGTATAGAGTGCGGCTGCTGTGTTGCCGGATGCGGGACGATCATCATGCGAGAGAACTTTGTCGCTGCAGTGGGAATGAACAAGGTTGCCCGTTATCTTATCGATCCAAGGGATAAGCGTACGGATGAAGAGTATTATGAGCTGGTGGGCGATGAGGACGGTGTCTTTGGCTGTATGAGTCTGCTTGGCTGTGAAGATGTCTGTCCGAAAGAACTTCCGCTTCAGTCAAAGATCGCCTATCTGAGACGCAAGATGGTGGAGATGAGAAACAAATAAGTCAATTGAAGAGGTTTAAAAAAAACTTTTCTTTCTTTCAGTTAATACCCAAAAATATTTTTACTGCAATTTCTAGGATCGTATCGTGTCCGATATTCTTAGCCGAATAGAACACGGCTGCGAGTCATCGATATTTCAGCAGTGAGAGCTCTTTAAAAGATACGTGTCTGGATTACTCTACAGTCACACTTTTTGCGAGATTTCTCGGCATATCGACATCATTGCCCAAACGTACAGAGATTTCAAGCGAAAGCACCTGCAAGACGACCATCATCTCAAAGAACTCATGCATATAATGGTTTCGCTGAGTAGTCTTGATATAGTCATCTGCTTTATCGAACTCGATTGGCGAGATGGCACAGATAGTACTGTCACGCGCGCTGAGTTCTTCGACATTGCTTTTTGTCTTCTCATATAAGAGATTTGTCGGCATCAAGGCAATAGTGAAAAGTTCCGGATCCGCTAAAGCGATCGGTCCGTGTTTCATCTCACCTGAAGGATAGCCTTCGGCATGAAGGTAGGAGATCTCTTTTAGTTTCAAAGCTCCTTCAAGGGCGAGAGGATAGAAGACATCTCTTCCGATAAAGAAAAAACCGTGGCCATGCAGATAACGCTTGGAGAGACGGCGGATCTTCTCATGCAAGTCATCTGTAACGACAACAGTAGAAGGGACCTCTCTGAGAAGATTGATATGTTTCGTGATCTCGGCACTGCTCAGGCTTGAACGAAGCTTGGCAAGGTAAAGGGAAAGCATCCAGAAAACGACCATCTGTGTGGCAAAGGCTTTGGTCGAGGCAACACCTTTTTCAATCCCGGCACGTGTAAGGATAGAAGCATCGGCTTCGCGGACCATGGACGAGTTGTCGACATTACAGATGACAAGGGACTTCAGACCTGCGGCTTTTGCCATTTTCAGTGTCTCAAGCGTGTCAGCTGTCTCACCGCTTTGAGAGATAACGACAAATAGCGTGTCTTTGGACATCAAGGGATCTCTGTACCGGAACTCTGAAGCGATCTCGACGGAACAACGGATTTTGGAATAACGCTCAAAAAGATATGAGGCAGCCAGGGCAGAGTGGTAGGAAGTACCGCAGGCACAGAGTTTAATCTCATTGATACCGTCAAACAGATCTTTGTCCAGTTCTTCGAAGTTGACAGAATCAATACCAAGACGTCCCATGAGGGTGTCAGAGATGACATGTGACTGCTCATAGATCTCTTTTTCCATAAAGAAACGGTAGCCTTCTTTCTGAGCAGAAAGCTTCGAGCTAGGGAGTGTTTTTAAAACAGGAACGGTCTTTTCATACTTTTCATTGAAAAGCTCGATTGAGTCGGCCGTGAGGTAGCCGTTCTCACCGTCATTAAGATAGATGACATCGCTGCACAGACCGATAAGAGGGGTGTCTGATGAGGCAAAATGCTTTTCGTCTCCTGCTACACCGATAAGCATTGGCGAACCGTGTTTGGCAAAAAAGATCGTGTCCGGAGCTGACTTGGTGATCAATAAGATCGCATAGGCACCCTGAATCTGATCCAGTGTCGCTCTAAAGGCTGTGACCGGGTCATTGCTCTTTTTGAGATGGGATTCAAAAAGGTGGACGATGACTTCGGTGTCGGTCTGGGAGATAAAGTGCACGCCCTGGGCGATCAGGCTTTCTTTCAGTTCTTGATAGTTCTCGATAATACCGTTATGGACGACATAAGAGCTCTCACCGATATGCGGATGGGCATTGAGTTCTGTCGGTTTTCCATGCGTAGCCCAGCGTGTGTGGCCGATTCCGATAGAGAAGCCTTCCGGATGAAAGTCTTGCGTCTTGTTTCTGAGGTTTTCCAGTTTGCCGACAGCTTTGAAGATAGAAAAGTGATTGTCCTGAAGAACGGCTATCCCTGCTGAATCGTATCCGCGGTACTCCAGTTCGCCCAGTCCTTCAAGTAGGATGTCCTTGACCTTATTCTTCCCTATATATCCAACAATTCCGCACATATTAAACCTTTTGAACGAGCATATCTATAATCTTTTCGGCATTATGACAGATGTTCCCGTTTTTTTCAATTAAAAATTGGTCGCGAGCCCGATTCTTGATCGTATGGACTTTCGCCGTCGCAATGTCGATGGCTTCGTCATCAAAGGTCTTGATAATATAGGCAAGCAGACCGCTTTGGTCTGCAGCGTTGATACTGAGCCGTGCATAGGTATTGGAGTGTTCGCAATCCAAAGAGATCTCATTCTCTTTGATGACCGGTTTGTTGAGCTGGATTTTCTTGTTCATGTCAAAAGAATCTTCGATGATATCTTCGATATGGAAGGTGTCATCCTTGTCCAAAGCTTGGGAAAACTCGATCTTGAAATATTTGACATCGTTATGGAGTTTGAAAATATCCATCGCTGCGATGTTCAGAAAGTTGAGTTTTCCCAACAGGTATCCGAGGTTTAACGGGATGTTCTTGAATATCTCTATCTTCAGGTTCGGGGTATGGGTGATGGTATAGGTATACTTCTCAAAGTCACTTGCCTTTTGGTAGAGCTCGACGATCTCCATCGGTTTGTGCTTGATAAAGAAAAGGTTTGACTCGATGGAAAGAATATGCTTTTGCTGAGTCTTGCTTAGATCTTTGAAGGCCTGGCTTTTTTGAAGGGCCTCTTCACGCTTTCTTCGTTTTGTCGCTTCGCCGATCATCTCTTTGTTGTCCATCACCTCTAAAGAGGCATAATAGAGCTCACGCAGAAGTTTGGCGTTGAAAGAGTTGTAAGTCTTTTGGCTAACACCGTTGATATCGGCATAGGTCAGTACAAATAAAAGTTTGAGTGTACGATCGTCAGGCACCTTTGAGATAAAGGAAAAAAGGACTTTCTCATGATAGAAGTCTTCTCGGAAGGCAACATGGCTCATCGCGATATGGTGTTTGATAAGGAGTGTACCTATCTCTATCATCTCGTCGGAGAGGGCAAGTTCAGAGGCGTAAGAACTGAAAAGTTTTGCTCCGACAAGGGAGTGGTCCTGAACCCGTCCCTTTCCTGCGTCATGTAACAGGGTCGTGATATGCAAGAGGGTGCGCTCCTCATGGCTGAAATCTTTGTAAAGTTCCAAAGCCAAAGGATCTTTGATCTCTTCAAGAGCTTTGATACACATCAGCGAGTGGATATCGACCGGATGGGTATGATAGCCGTCAAATTGAGGCAGAAAGATCACCTTGGCAAAAGGAGGGATGACGTCCTGTAGAATACCGGCATCAAAGAAAAGCTGCAAGATACAATGCAAGTATCGGCGCGAAAAGAGTGCAAGGAGATACGTGCGCTCTTTTTTGTTAAGCTGTCCCTGGACCATACTTGATTTTATTCGGCCCAGGACTGAGGGGTCAAAATGATAGACCTTGTCCTCAAGTCTTGAGAGAAATTCTAAAAGTTCAGCGTGCGTGACATCTTTGGCATGGATACTGGTATAGATCGTATCATGGAGTTCATAAAAGCCCTGACAGATATGATTGGAACGAAGCAGGGGAATGTTCTTTGGGTCGAACATAAACTGGCGTGAGAGTTTGTAGGTGTTGATCTGGGTAAAATGGTTGATCGTCCACATCGCCTGCATGGTTTTGGCCACGAGCAGCCGCTGTGAAGAGAACCCAAGCTTTTTGGTGACTTCGGGTATGTATTCCAGGACAAGGATGTCTTGCTGTTTGTTTGCAATGAGATGAAGGGCGGAACGGACTCTGAACAGAAGTTCCAGGGCGATCCTGTACTCTTTGTAGTCTTCTTCACTGAAGAGGGTTCCGCTGAGGTCTTTGACATTGCTGATACCGTGGAGCGTATGAACGACCCAAAATAGAAGATGCGAGTCTCTAAGTCCGCCGACGGATTCTTTGATGTTAGGCTGCATGGAGGTAGGGAACTTCTCTCTTCTGATCGTGGACTCTTCCATCTTTGCCAGAATAAACTCTTTTTGCTCAAAATGGCGTATCTGCCCGAGTTCACGTGTGACACGCATCCATAAAAAGTTTGAACCGGTGATAAGACGTGATTCAAAGAATGCAGTCTTGATTGTGATATCTTCGGTCGAAGCCGAACGCAGGTCCTTTATCTCATGGACTCTGTGTCCGAGTTTCAGTCCTGCATCCCAGGCCAGATAGAGAAACTTCTCTATGATATGCTGAATATTAAAACCTTCGGAGGCTTCATAGACGATCATAAGATCGATATCGCTGTGGACACAAAGCTGTTCACGTCCGTAGGATCCAAGGGCAATAAAACTTATAGGGATGTTGTTTCGCATAGGGACATAGTCATTAAATGTCTTGCGAAGGACGATCTTGTACATCATCTTGATGATATGGTCAAGCTGCTTGGTATGGCGGACAAGGAAGTCTTTTCCCTGATTGGCTTCAAAAAGTTCGCTGAGGCCTTCTTTGTATTCGGCAATATATTGTTTAAAGAGTTTTGATATCTCGAAATCTGGGGCATTATTTTCGATCAAGTCTTCAATTCTCTGTGTTATATCCATACGTAAAAGCCTTTAAATTTCATAGCATTATTATATCTAAGAACTATACGATATAATTCCCGAAATTATGAGAACGGTATGGTTATAAAATGGACATTATTAAAAAGATACAAGCAGGTGAACGCATTGATTATGAAGAAGCGCTGGCCCTTTATGATTTAGACTTGTTTGAACTTGGAGAGCTTGCTGATGCCAAACGTAAAGCTTTGCACGGAAAAAAGACCTATTTCAATATAAATCGACATATCAATCCGACCAACATCTGTAAGGATGTATGTAAGTTCTGCGCTTACTCGGCAAGCCGTAAAAACCCTAAACCTTACACATTGAAGCATGAAGAGATCATGGAGATCGTCGATGATATCGCATCAAGAGGTATTACGGAAGTACACATCGTCTCTGCCCACAATCCTGAAACAGGACTGGACTGGTACACGACGGTGTTCTCGAAGATCAAAGCCAAATACCCGCAGATTCACATTAAGGCCTTGACAGCGGCAGAGATACATTTTTTGTCTGAAGAGTACAACAAAAGCTATGATGAGATCATCGATATCATGATCGCCAATGGAGTTGATTCGCTTCCTGGCGGGGGTGCAGAGATATTTGATGAAGAGGTTCGCGATTACATTTGCAAGGGCAAGGTGACTTCGGATCAGTGGCTCGAGATCCACGAGAAATGGCACAGCAGAGGACGCAAGTCCAATGTGACGATGCTTTTTGGCCATGTTGAAGAGCGCCGTCACCGAATCGATCATATGATGCGTATCCGTGACCTTCAGGACAGAACGGGCGGTTTTAACTGTTTCATCCCCCTTGTCTATCAGACAGAGAACAATTTCTTGAACGTCAAAGAGGATATCACAGGTCAGGAGATACTCAAGACCTATGCTATAGCACGGCTTCTGCTTGACAATGTGGCGAACCTCAAGGCCTACTGGGTGACATCAACGGTCAACCTTGCCCTTGTCGCTCAGGAGTTCGGATGTAATGACCTGGACGGGACTATAGAAAAAGAGTCGATCAATTCAGCTGCAGGAGCGAAATCTGCCTTTGGTGTCGACCTCAAAGAGTTTGTAGGCTTGATCAGAAACTCAGGTTTTATCCCGGTTGAACGCGACAGTCTTTATAATGAGATAAAAGTCTGGTAGAGAGATAAAGATGAGATTAAGTGAACGCGTGCACAACATTGCACAGTCGGAAATTCGTGCAATGTCTATTCTGTGTCATGAAAAGCAGGGGCTTAATATGGCCCAGGGGATATGTGATCTGGATGTTCCATCTGTGGTCAAAGAAGGCGCAAAAGAAGCCATAGAGACCGGTCATAATATCTATACATCAGCCTATGGAAACCTTCGACTTCGCCAGGCTATTGCTAAAAAACAAAATGACTTTTACGACCAAGGTATCAGTGCGGATAACATTTTAGTCAGTTCCGGTGCAACGGGAGCTTTTTATTGTATGGCAATGTCACTGTTGAATGAGGGCGATGAGGTCATCGTCTTTGAACCGTATTACGGCTATCATGTATCGACTTTGCAATCTTTGGGATGCAAAGTAAAGTTTATCAAGACGATGCCACCGGCATACGAGATCGATTTTGAAGAACTGCAGTCGCATATTACACAAGAGACGAAAGCGCTGCTTATCTGTAACCCGTCCAATCCCAGCGGAAAAGTCTACACAAAAGAAGAGCTGGAAAAGATTGCGTGTGTCATAAACGACAACGATATGCTGCTCTTTAGTGATGAGATGTATGAGCATTTTGTCTATGATGATCTGGAGTTTATTTCGGCATTAAGTATTGACGCACTCAAAGAAAGAACGGTAGTTATATCAGGTTTTTCAAAGATCTACTCCATCACAGGATGGCGTCTGGGATATGCTATCAGTACACCGGAAGTCATCGATGCGGCTTCGGCTGTTAACGATCTGGTCTACGTATGCCCGGCAGCACCGCTGCAGCATGGTGTCTTGAAAGGGCTGGAAGAACTGCCAAAAAGTTATTATACAAACGTGGCAAAAGAACACCAGCACAAACGTGACCGTTTTATCAAAGCACTTAATGAAGTCGGTCTAAAAGCGGAGTATATCAAAGGTGCGTATTATGTCTTAGCCGATATCTCTATGATAGAGGGCCGGGATGACAAAGAGAAGGTGGTTACACTTCTTGAGAAGACAGGCATCGCGGCTGTACCTGCTAGAGCCTTCTATCATGAAAGCGCTGGAATACATCTGGCACGTTTCTGTTTTTCCAAAAAAGAAGCAGAAATAGACCAGGCAATCGCAGGATTGCAAAAACTGCTATAGAGGCCAATCATCGAAATCTCAGTCATCATACCTGCCTACAACCGTATTGGAACCTTGGCAAGAGCCATTGACTCGGTCTTGGCCCAATCTTACAAAGCTAGCGAGATCATTGTTGTGGATGACGGCTCATCCGACGCGACGAGTGAAGTAGCCAAGACGTATCCTGACATCTTCTTGCTTCGACAAAGCAACATGGGTGTCTCAACAGCACGCAACAACGGCGTGATGATGGCATCGCATGACTGGGTCGCTTTTTTAGACTCCGATGACACTTGGCATCCCAAAAAGCTCGCTTTTCAGGTGGCGCATCATAAGAAGAACCCCGATTCTCTTATTTCTTACACGGATGAGGTGTGGATACGTAACGGCAAAGAGTGGCCTCTTCCCAAGAAGTTTCATAAACCTCAAAAAGTAACCTTTGAAGACTCTTTAGAGCATTGCAATATCGCCCCGTCCTCTGTCTTAATAAAAAAAGAATATTTTGACAGACTTGGCGGTTTTGATGAAGCTATGGAAGTCTGTGAAGATTATGATCTTTGGTTGCGGGTTTTAAAAGAGGGTAGTATTGAGCTTGTCCCTCAAAAGCTCGTCTACAAACATGGCGGAGCGGATGATCAGCTCTCTATGAAGTATAAGTTTTTAGACCGATGGCATATCATCTCGCTGTTTAAACATGCGGACAATCCTCTTGTGAGAGAAAAGATAGGTGTGATGTGTGAAGGCCTGCAGAAGGCGGCAATAAAGTATGATGATGAGAATCTTTTGGATGAGTGTGCTGTTTGGATGTTGAGGCTGAACGAGTTCTAAACTTCCGATAGAATGTATAAAAAAGATAAAGAAAAATTTCTTAGATACAAACACTTTCTACAGAATGAATAGATATTGTCCAATTTACTATTATAAAGTTAAAAATAAATCAGCTATAATCACTCCATGATTTTAATGATTGATAATTATGACAGCTTTACCTACAATATAGTCCAGTATTGCCGCGAACTTGGTGCAGACTTGAAGATCATCCGCAATGACGAGATGACAGTCGACGAGATAGAGGCTTTAAACCCTGAAAAGATCATCCTTTCACCTGGACCGGCAACGCCGGACGATGCCGGTGTCACGCTTGAGGTCATTGAACGCTTCAAGGGAAAGAAACCCATCTTGGGTATTTGTCTAGGGCATCAGAGCATTGCTCAGGCCTTTGGCGGAAAAGTGGTCCGTGCTAAAAATATGATGCACGGGAAGACATCCACCATCGTGCAGAAAAAGAAGACTGTACTTTTTAATAAGCTTCCGGAGACTTTTACAGAGACACGTTACCACTCTTTGGTCGTTGAGAAAGAATCGCTTCCGGCGTGCATCCTTGTGACAGCAGTCAGCGCAGATGATGAAGAGATCATGGCTTTGGAGATCGAGGGTGAACAGATCTATGGTGTCCAGTTCCATCCTGAGTCGATCATGAGCGAACATGGTCATGAGATAATCGATAACTTTTTGAAGTTATAGTCTCTCATGCCAAATGCGTACAAGGTCTCTGCGTTAGTAGCGATTCACGCCTTCATACTTCTATATTTCACTTCCGAACTCTCTATTAACTATTACGAAGCCGATATCTATTTTAACAAGACTAACCTTCTTCATCATATTGTCCAGACTTTTACTGCTTTGTTTGGTCAGAATGATCTGGCACTTCGTCTGCCTATGATACTGATGCATGCTGCAGGTGCCTTTTTGTATTATGATGCTTCGGAGTCTTTGTTTAAAAAGCAGAGTGACAAGGTCTGGAATCTGCTTGTGTACCTTCTTCTTCCGGGGATAAACAGCGCGGCTATAATGGTAGACGGGGCGGGACTGGTGCTTTTTTTATTGCTGGTCTTTTTGTATATCTACAAACACAATCGCAATCTGGCTTACTTTTTACTTCCTGTATACGTCATTATAGATGCCTCATTTGCCTTTATGTATCTTGCTTTTATATTTTATGCCATGGAGAAGCGAAGGACCTATGTTCTGCTTGCCTCCATCGTGCTTTTTGGTATATCGATGTATCTTTTCGGTATCGACATAGGGGGGCATCCGAAGAACCATTTTTTGAACACGCTTGGTATTTACGCGGCTATCTTTTCGCCTATCGTCTTTGTCTACTTGATCTATTCCTTATATAGATCGGGTGTTAAAGAAGAACGCTCTCTTCTCTGGTATCTTGGGACAACAGCTTTTGTCTTTTCGCTGCTGCTTTCATTCAGACAGCAGATGAAGCTTGAAGAACTTGCGCCATACATACTGGTGGCAAGTCCTATAATGGTGAAGACCTTTATCTCTTCTTACCGTATTCGATTGAGAGAGTTTCGCAGACATTATCGTATACTTCTCAGCATTGGAATGGGCCTGTTGATCTTAAGTACGGTGAGCATTTATATGAATAAATATATGTATCTTCTTATTGACAGTCCGTCCAAACATTTTGTCTATAACAATCACATCGTAAAAGAGCTTGC